>NZ_DAOLQM010000117.1:0-6428 GCF_035418125.1 Atribacter sp.
GTAAGCTACACTACTAAAAAATTCACGAAAAGCCATCCCTTGGTCCGCAGCCCAAAAAATACTGAGACCATATAATAAAACGGTAAGGAGGAAAAAATATTCGACGGGAGTTTTTATAGTAATTACTTTTCTTTGGTAAGCTATTTGATAGAAAAAATAAATAATGGCAAGGAGGAAAACCGCCAAAAAAAAGGGATATCTTTCGTAATCAAAATATAAACCCCGGTAATAAGGGGATAAAAGCACAATCAACAATAAACCATATTGAAGAAATTTTTCTAAAAGTGGAAGAGTTCTTTCGGGAGATTCGACTACAGGAAGCTTTGACTTGGTTATTTTTACCGTCTTTATCTTTTTCTTAGCTGCCATTTTATCTTTCCTTCTCCAGTTTTCTCTCTATTTTATTGAATATAAAATGAATTTTCAATGGGATTATACAGTATATTGGTTTTGAATAGCTTTCCCTAATAAAATTCTATCCTGTTCTCCCTGGATAAATATAGGAAGAATCCTTCCATAATCAGAAGCCAAAATTCCCTCCCCTCGAACTGGTATGTAATTATCAGAATAACCAGTTACCACATGGTTTTCAGTGGTTGCCTCAACCAATACTGATAATGTTTTTCCAATAAAAGACCGATAATATTTGATTTGGCTGTTGTAAATAATTTTTAATAACTGTGCTTCTCGGTCTTTTTTGGCTTGAAAAGGAACCCCTTCAATCTTATCCCACTGGGAAGCAGGAGTAAAAGGACGTGGAGAATAAACAAAAACATGAGCACGGGAAAAACCGATTTCCTGACAAAATTCAATTGTTTCAGTAAACAGTTTTTCCGATTCCCCAGGGAATCCTACAATAATGTCAGTACTAATTGCTATATTTCTATCATAACTCCGAATTAATTCTACTAGTTCTCTATAAAATTGAGTGGTATAACCCCTTCCCATCTTTAATAAAACTTCATCGCTCCCACTTTGGAGAGGGATATGAAAATGCGGGCATACTCGAGGGATCAAAGAAAAATATCGATCCAAAAACTTTTTATCAATCAGAAACGGCTCAATAGAACTTAAACGATAGCGAACGATATTGGTTGCTCTTATCAATTCTTCCAGTAATTCAATCAGGGTAGTATGATTACTCCCAAAATCATACCTTCCTAAGTTAATACCACACAAAACAATTTCATGAACACCTTTTCTTTCTAAATGAATTGCTTGGTGAATTATTTTTTCTGGTTCTTCACTCCGAACAGCACCACGGAGGTGGGGTACAATACAATAATTGCAGAAATGATCACATCCATCCTCGATTTTTAACCAGACCCGAGCCCGTTTGGTTTCTGGTATGACTTTTTCTGAGAAAGAATCATTCCAAGGTAAATTGAGTTTTTCCATTACCTTTTTGATCTTCTCTGGAGAATCAATAACCTGGAGACGAGGCTGAGGAAGTGGAAATTGACGGGTATACAAAGGGCTATAACACCCAATAAGAATAACTTGTGATGTTTCATTATTCCTTAAAGCTCGGCTGATCCATTGACGAGTTTTTTTTTCCGACATCTTGGTCACTGCGCAGCTATTAATAATGTACCAATCAGCTTGATCCTCGAAAGGAACCAAAGAAATATCTTCACTTTTTAATAGTGCAGCAAGAATATCACTTTCTGACTGATTTACTCTACATCCGAGAGTTTTAATAGCAATTTTCATGTTTCGATTCCAGGCTGGCTATACTCACAATACTGGCATATAAAGCAGCAGTTTCACTTCGTAGAATTTGGTTGGAAAATCTTAAAAAACAAACTTTGGGAAGAGAATGAAGCTGTTCTTTTTCACCTTCACTAAAATCACCTTCCGGGCCAACAATAATTTGCAAAGAAAATGAACTTTGTTCTTTTAAATAATCCGATATTGATTCCGAGGAACTAAAATCACCAATAATAGTATTCAGGTTATTGCTTCGGCAGTGAGTGAGAAAATCAGACCAATTTGTAATCACTTTAAGAATAGGAAAACGTATTCTTCCTGATTGCTTCGCTGCTTCGATAATAATCTTTCTCCAACGTTCTTCTTTCGTTGAAGAAATACGTTCACGAACACATCGCTCACAATAAAAAATTCCAATACCAGAAACACCAACTTCGACCAATTTTTCTATGAGCCATTCTAAACGGGACCAATTTTTTAGAAGAGGTTGCCATATCCACAGCTGATAAGCATTGTCTTCTTTTTTTACCTTTCCAACAACTTCGACTTGGGCTAATTGCGAAACAAATCCTTTAAATATGCCTGAATATAAACTACCTAATCCATCTGATAACAGAATCTCGGTTTCAGGCTGAATTCGATTGGTTTTGAGGTGAAGACTTTCTTCATGGCTAAGAGCAAGAATAGTTGATTGGTTTATTTCTGGATGGTAATAAAATCGACTCATTCTAATTTTTCTAACCTTCAGTGCTGGTGAAAGCTTCTTTTATTCGTTCAAAAATTCCACCTGATTTTTTATTTTTTTCCTGACCTTCTAATTCGGCCAATTGCTCCATCAGTTTTTTATATTCACCGGTTAATCGTCTTGGTATGCGAAGCTTGAGTTGAACAAACTGGTCACCCCGTGAACCGTTACTTGGATCAACTAAACCCTTACCTCTTAACTTTAAAACTGAATGAGTGTCCGTCCCGGGTGAAATTTTAATTTTCTCCATGCCTTGTATGGTAGGAACTTCGATTTCATCACCTAAAACTAGCTGGGTATAAGTCACCTCGGCATCAAAGAAGAGATTTTTGCCTTTCCTCTCTAAGATTTTATGTGGTTTTACTGTTATTGAAACATACAAATCCCCAGCTGGACCATCGTTTTCCCCGGCTTCTCCTTCCCCGGATACTCGAAGTCGATAGCCACTATCAACTCCAGCTGGAAATTTTAATTTTAGTTTCCGGGTCGTTTTCACCTTCCCTGAACCATGACATTTCTGACAAGTATCTTCAGCGACATAACCTTTTCCGTGACAAAAATTACAAATACGTGAAGTCACTATTGAACCAAAAATTGAAGTTTGAGTATGTTTAATTTCTCCGGTACCTCGACAATGAGGACAGGAGACTTTCTTTTTCCCACCAACTCCCTGGCATTCCTTACAGAATTCTATTCTTGAATATTCAATTTCTTTCTCCACTCCAAAAGCGGCTTCTTCAAATTCAAGCGTAACATCAACATTGATATTTGCCCCTTTCGTTGGACGGGATGCTGAGTCTCTTCGTCGTGATCCGGTAGAACTTCCAAAAAACATATCAAAGATGTCACCAAAACTTCCAAAATCTCCAAACGGATCAAAGTCTTGCCCAAAACCTCCTCCACCATAACCGGCTTGAGCACGGGAGTCAAAAGCGGCATGGCCAAAACGATCATAAGTAGTCCGCTTTTCCGTATCAGAAAGAACTTGGTAGGCTTCATTGATTTCTTTAAATTTTTCAACCGTATCTTTATTTCCAGGATTGGCATCAGGATGGTATTGTCTTGCCAGCCTTCGATAGGATTTCTTTATCTCTTCTAAGGAAGCGTTACGATTCACTCCCAAAACTTCGTAATAATCCTTTTTCATGCACAAATCACCTTTAATTATTTCCATATTATTCGGAGAAGAATACGATTACTTTATATCAATTTTGTAAAAAAATCAAAGAAGTTCAAATAATTAATAGTATTGAAGATCAATGGGGAGATTTAATAAAAGGAAAATCCTTAGGCCAAACTATTATTTGACCCAAGGATTTTCCATCACTTACTTCTGATCATCATCAACTACTTTATAATCTGCATCAACCACATTATCATTTTCTTTATTCGTATCCGAACTTGTTTCAGCTTTTGCTCCCGCTGCCTCACCAGGACCCTGCTGGCCAGAGGTTTGTCGGTATAGCTCCTGAGCTAAAGCATGAGAAGTTGATTGGAGTTCATCCATTTTACGTCGAATATCAGCAACGTCATCACCTTTCACAGCTTCCTTGAGGTCATTCAAAGAAGCTTCTGCTTTACTCTTCGTTTCAGCTGACAACTTGCCTCCTGACTCTCTCAAGGTTTTTTCTACTGAATAGGTCAGGTTTTCTGCTTGGTTTTTCAACTCAATTTCTTCTTGCTTTTTCTTGTCCTCTTCGGCATGAAGTTCTGACTCTCGCAACATACGATCAATGTCTTCTTTCGATAAACCACTGGAAGCTTTTATTGTTATGGCTTGTTCTTTATTAGTCGCCAAGTCTTTGGCCGATACATGGAGAATTCCATCAGCATCAATATCAAACTTGACTTCAACCTGAGGAACTCCCCGTGGTGCCGGTGGAATTCCAGACAGCTGAAATTTTCCAAGAGAATTATTATCTTTTGCTAAAGGCCGCTCTCCCTGGAGTACCTGAATCTCAACTGTTGTTTGATTATCAGCAGCTGTGGTAAAAACTTGACTCTTCGAAACCGGCACTGTCGTATTCCGCTCAATGATACGAGTAAAAACTCCTCCCAAAGTTTCAATTCCCAAAGAAAGTGGAGTTACGTCTAGCAGAAGAACGTCTTTTACTTCTCCTTTTAATACTCCAGCTTGAATAGCTGCTCCATCAGAAACTACTTCGTCGGGATTGACTCCACGTTTTGGTTCTTTCTGGAATATCCTTTTGACGACTTCTTCTACCTTTGGCATTCGGGTCATACCACCAACCAAAATGACTGTATCAATGTCTTCTGGCTTAAGGCCAGCATCTTTCATTGCCCGTTCACAGGGTTCAAAGGTACGTTCAATAAGATCTGCGGTTAACTGCTCTAATTTTGCTCTAGTGATAGTCATCACTAAATGTCGAGGTCCAGATGCATCGGCAGTAATAAAGGGTAAATTCACTTCGGTTTGGAGCGAACCGGATAATTCAATTTTGGCTTTTTCAGCGGCTTCTTTTAAACGCTGCAGAGCCATTTGATCTCCCCGAAGATCGATGCCTTGATCTTTACGAAACTCTTCAATAATGTAATCCATTACTCTTCGGTCGAAATCGTCACCACCAAGGAATGTATCTCCCGAGGTGGATTTTACCTCAAACACACCTTCACCAATTTCAAGAATTGAAATATCAAAAGTCCCGCCACCTAAATCATACACGGCTATGACTTCCTCTTTTCCCTTTCCCAAACCATAAGCCAATGAAGCTGCGGTTGGTTCGTTTATGATTCTTTTTACTTCAAGTCCGGCAATTTTCCCAGCATCCTTGGTTGCCTGACGCTGATTATCATTAAAGTACGCTGGGACAGTGATAACTGCTTCGGTTATTTTTTCTCCTAAGAATTCCTCGGCATCCTCTTTCATTTTCTTTAATATCATTGCTGATATTTCGGGAGGAGTGTATACTCGATCTCCAATTTTTACAGCAGCTTCTCCATGTTTTCCGGGTACAATTTCATAAGGAAGTACTTTACGCGCCTTTTCAACCTCTGGATCATCATAACGTCGACCCATTAAACGCTTTATAGAATAAATGGTATTCTTTGGATTGGTTATTGCTTGTCTTTTGGCTAACTGACCAACCAATATTTCGCCATTTTTAGTAAATGCAACAATTGAGGGTGTTAAACGAGAACCTTCTTTATTGGGTATAATGGTTGGTTGACCACCCTCCATATAAGCCACAACAGAATTGGTTGTTCCCAAATCAATACCGATTACTTTTGCCATAGTGTTTGCCTCCTTTACCTTTCTTTCTCATTTTTATCCCAACGATTAACCGATACCTGAGCTGCACGTAAAACTTCTTCATTCAACATATATCCTTTTCTTAACTCATCGACAATCGCATAATCCTCATAATCAGGGGATGAAATCGTCATCATTGCCTCATGATACTTTGGATCAAACTTTTCACCCAGGGTGGTTATCTGTCGAACTCCTTCTTTTTCCAAAATATTTAAAAGTTTGCGATAGATTAGCTCAGCTCCTTCTACGTAAGACTGATGGACTTCATTTTTTTTACTTTCAAGAATGGCATTATCCATATCATCCATTACCGGAAGGATTTTGAGTATTAAATCTCTATTGGATGATTTTATAAAGCTATCCCGAAATTGCCTTTCCCTCTTCCGATAGTTTTCAAACTCTGCCTTTAATGATTTTAAGTTTTTCAAATATTCTTCTGATTTCTTTTGGTATTCTTCGGCGTTGTTACGGTATTCTTCACAAATATTTTTTAATTCTTCCAAAGAAATCTCATCACAACCCGATGTATCATTTTTATTAACGACCTTCGGTTCCTCCTTCTGGTTGTTCATTCTAATATCACCGTCCTTATTTATTTCATCCTCTTTCTGCCTTGTCATGGTCGTGACCTTTAAAATTTTACCATCTTAGACTATCGTATTTAATCACTTATTTTCTTATTTGTCAAGTAAGGTCAAACTA
>NZ_DAOLQM010000118.1:0-3662 GCF_035418125.1 Atribacter sp.
CCCCTCAATGGGGGAATAAATTCAACAATTCCCCTCCTTGGAGGGGTGCCGCTTTACGGCGGGGAGGGTGTCTTTCGCTTTTCCCTCGTTATCCTGAGAAAAGGCTAAAGAAATACGAATAAAAGATGAGATCCTCACGGCTTCTAAATACGAAGCCTCAGGATGACGCCGATAGCATGAGATGAGATTCTCACGTCGTATAATACGCTCCTAAGAATAATGGGGTGGGTGGATGGGATTGTTACATTGCCTAACCAAAAAACGGTTGAACTCCTAGCAATGACGGATTTAATTGGGATTTTTCATTTTTACCTATAGCTGCAAAGCAACATAAAGACTGATGAAGGGGGGGGAGTTGAAGATGAATAGGAGGAATTTTTTTATTGTTCTTATTCTGTTATTTTTGGTATTTACATTATTTCCTTTTGATAAAGCAGCTATTGCCACGAATACAGATCAATTTATACTAAAAAGTCCGTCCTTTACCGAAGGAAGCATGATCCCAAAAAAGTTTACTTGTGAAGGGGAGAACATTTCTCCAGAATTAATCTGGGAGAACCTTCCAGAGGGCACGGTTAGTCTGGTCCTTATCTGTGAAGACCCTGATGCTCCGGTTGGGATATGGACTCACTGGGTTCTATACAATATTCCTGCGGGATTGCATTCGATTCCTGAAAACCTGAATAGTCAAGAAGAATTGATTACTCAAGAGAAGATTTTAACTGGAATGAATGATTTTAAAAAATTGGGATATGGGGGTCCTTGTCCACCTCCGGGTAAACCACATCGCTATTTTTTCCGCCTGTTGGCTTTAAATACAAAACTTGATCAGAAAACAGGATTAAATCGAGATCAAGTATTGGCAGCTATCAAAGGAAAGGTTATAGAAGAAGCACAACTTGTTGGATTATACAGTCGTTAAAAAAATAAAACCTATTCAATAAAACTCATAACTGGAGGATAAATAATATGTATCCGTGGCACGCAACTTTTCACATGGGTATTGTCCATTTTATGGCTTACCCTCAGGTTAAAACCGAGGACGAAATCTTAAAATCTGTCCATAAAATTTTAAACGATGACTTTTTCCAAGCAATTGAAGTGAATATGTTATATGAAGATAACATTTTGGAAAAAATTTCAGCTCTATGTGAAACAGCCGATGTTGAATTTTTACTCGGGGCACAACCATTTCTTTTATCAAAAAAGATCAATCTCAATGCAGGAAATGATGAAGAAAGACACCAGGCGATTCAATTATGCAAAATGCAAATTGAGCGCTCATATCGGTGCCGGGCCCGTGCTTTAACCTTTTTATCGGGCCAGTACGACTTCACAGAAAAAAAAGATGAATTAAAACAAAATTTGATTCATTCTTTAAGAGAATTGTGCCGTTATTCCCAAGAAATAGGAAATACAGCAGGATATCAATTGGGGATCGACCTCGAAATATTTGATCATACTGTTGATAAAAAAGTATTAATCGGTCCAGCTCCCGATGCCTTTGATATAGCAAAAAGCGTAAAAGCTGATTATCCAGCTTTTTCTTTAACTATTGACCTTTCTCACCTACCTTTAACCTTTGAGGACCCATACTACGTTTTGAAACTATTGGCTCCCTTTATTGGCCATGTTCATATAGGAAACGGTATCCTGGAAAAGAAAAATCCTTTTTATGGAGATCATCATCCACGTTTTGGAATTGCCGGTGGTTGTAATGATTATCAAGAGGTAGCCTATTTTATGATTGCTCTTGAAAAAATTGATTATTTTAATCAAAGGGTAATGACTAAAAAACCAGTTATTTCTTTTGAAGTCAAACCATTACCTCATGAAGATTCGGATTTAGTTGTAGCCAATTCAAAAAGAAAATTTTTAGCGGCTTTAGATAAAGCTCACATAGATTATAAAGAATTGGGGTATAAATTATGACAAAACCTAGAATATTTGTGACCCGAAGAATTCCCCAAGAGGGTTTGGAAATCTTAAAAAGATGTTGCCAGGTAGAAGTGAGTGATTATGACGGGGTAATTCCTCGATCTCTTCTCCTGGAAAAAGTAAAAGATACCGATGGTTTATTAGTTCTTCTTACTGATATGATTGATAAAAAAGTAATTGTTGCGGCAGGAAAGAAACTCCGAGTTATTTCTAATTATGCAGTAGGATATAACAATATTGATGTGGTTGAAGCGACCAAAAGAGGGATAATGGTTACCAATACCCCCGGGGTCCTTACCGAAACAACCGCAGATTTAGCTTGGGCACTTCTGATGTGTATTGGCCGGCGTATTGTTGAAGGAGACAAGTTGGTTCGAGCTGGTAAATTCCGAGGTTGGGAACCAATGTTGTTATTAGGGACTGATATCCATGAATCAACCTTAGGACTCATTGGTTTTGGTAGAATAGGACAAGCTATGGCTCGGCGGGCCAAGGGATTTAATCTCAAAGTTATATATTATGATAGGGAACCTGTTCCTCCTATTATAGAAAAAGAATTAGGAGCAAGTTATGTAAGTTTTGATGAACTCCTTCGAAAAAGCGATTTTATTTCTGTACATGTTCCGCTGACTGAGGAAACTTTTCATCTCATTGGCCAGGAAGAATTTAGTATGATGAAAAAAGAAAGTTATTTAATCAATACTGCTCGAGGACCAATAATTGACGAAAAGGCTTTGGTTAAAGCGCTAAAAGGTGGTGTCATTCGTGGAGCAGCACTGGATGTTTTTGAAAACGAACCAGCGATTGAGCAGGAATTGATGAATTTAAACAATGTCGTGATAGTTCCGCACATTGGTTCGGCTTCCTATCGGACGAGAACAAAAATGGCAATCATGGCGGCAAAAAATTTAATTAGTGCTTTAAGGGGAGAAAGACCAGAATTTTTAGTCAATCCAGAGGTATTGGGTAAAAATTAATATAAACTGAAAAACTTATTATCCTGAAAATACCATCAAATGAATTCCTCTCCTTGGAGGGGTGCCGTTTTACGGCGGGGAGGGTGCTTTTCATCTGTCATCCTGAGCCCTCGCTTATCAAGGGCATGAGGATCTCATCTTTTAAATGCAATGGAATTGGTGAATTGTGGAACTGTGGAATTGGATAAAATCGTGTATTTAAAAACTTAAAAAAATCACCCAATTCAGCCTTTATTGAGCCCAATCTTCTTCTAGTATAGCGACATGCCATGGCATGTCGAATCTTGGGTTTTCATTCCCGTCTAACGCAGATAGTCAGCATGAAGGCTTATTCTGAAAATAAAGGAATTGTTAAAAAGCGAACAAGCAAAAAAGAGAAAGGCACACCCCCCTAAATCCCCCCTCAATGGGGGAATAAATTCAATAATTCCTCTCCTTGGAGGGGTGCCGTTTTCGCGGCGGGGAGGGTGTTTTATATGTTTTTTATGGTTATCTTGAGAAAAGAGAAAGAAACATATATAAAAGATGAGATCCTCACGCGGGAAAGCACCAATCCTGATGATGCATCAATATATAATTCCTTCTCCCTATTCGTACAGAGAAGGTCAGGATGAGGGTGGAAGTACGGATTGAGATCCAGATTAGATGTTTTGAAATTATGCTTGGGAAAGATGCTCAGGTTTCCCCCTCACCTTAATCCTCTCCCACTAGGGGAGAGGAAAGCAAATAAAAAGATGAGATTCTCAC
>NZ_DAOLQM010000118.1:3762-6377 GCF_035418125.1 Atribacter sp.
GTTGTTAATCAAATATTGGTAATTTTGCATTTTTCGCCCTCAAATTGGATAGTGGTATGGTTAATTTGAAATTCATCCTTTAAAATCCTGTTGATCTGATCGCGAAGTTGGTCCATTTCATTTAATGTTTGACAGTTAATCAAAGCATGAAATTCGGAAAAGCGTTCATTTTCATTTAAAGACCAGACATGAATATGATGGATGTTTTCAACTCCTGATATTGATTCAAGCCGAGATTTAATCTGAGAAAGATCAATATCGATTGGCGTGCCTTGCATTAAAATATGAACAACCTCTCGAAAAATCGCATATCCTTCTTTTAAAACATACATAATAACAATCAAGCTAAGAATTGGGTCAATGTAAAACCAACCAGTATAATGGATAATAAATCCTCCAGCTATGACAATTACAGATGAAATCGTATCAATAACGATGTGCAAAAAAGTACTTTTTAGATTTATGCTTTTTTGAGATTCTTTAAATAGTAGTACCGCTGAGAAAAAGTTTCCGAGAAGACCAATAATAGCAACTGGAAGCATGATTATTGAGCTCACTTCTTGAGGGTGAATTAATCTAAGCACTGATTCATAAAGAATGTAGGCTAAGGTAATAAAAAGGAGTATTGAATTGATTAAAGCTGCAATAATCTCTGCTCGTTTAAATCCATAAGTATTCTTTGAAGACTTTTCCCTATTGGTAACCCGAAGAGAAAAAAGACTAATGAACATCGAGGCAGAATCACTTAGGTTATGAAGGGCGTCAGAAATCAGAGACAAACTCCCCGATATTAAACCACCTATAATTTCGAAGATGGAGATGGTGAGGTTCAGAATTATAGTTAATATCAGTTTATTTTCGCTTTTTGATCGTTTAAGGTCATTCATGGATAATGAAAAATGATGCGGCTTAAAAGCCGCATCATTTTAATCGTTCAATGAAATTGGTTTTTCGCCTTTCCAAAGGCCATGAATATTACAATAAGACGTGGCGTAAAAAACACCTGGTTTTTCCAGTTTCACTGTGAAACAAGAATAGGGCGAAGTGTAAATTGGTCCTTGGTTGGCGCCTTCAGTTGATTCACCGTGAGCTGTATAATCGAAACGGGCAACCTGAAATGGAAACTTTGCACCTTCTGGTAGAAAATATATTTCAATCCAACGAATATGATGTTCAGTGGTATTAGGATGTGGTATTTCTTTTCCTACTGATACCGAAAAATGCGCAAATTCTCCTTTTTTCACCGAATCAGGACCATCAATAACTGGGGTATGTTTCTCTTGTTTCCAGTCGGCCGACTGAAATAACTCTCCAAATTCTTTCATGTGATTACCTCCTAAAAAGGTTTAAAGAGTTCTTTTTTTGTGTTACAAACTGGACAATAATTGGGAAGTTCTCCTTCAATTGTATATCCACACACCGGACAAATGAATATTTTTTCGACGTCAATGTCTTTTCCTTTTTGGGCAGCTTCTTTGGCTTCTTTATACATTTTTTCGTGAACCTTTTCGGTTTCCCAGGCATAATGAGTGGATCGGACTGCACCTTTTTCATTTTGAAATGAGGCGGCATTGTTGTAAACCGGATACATTTCTTCAACTTCAAAGTTTTCCCCAGCGATTGCCATATCTAAATTTTTGACACTTTCATTAATATTACCCAATTCTCGAAAATGATTGGTAGCATGTACTTGTTCAGCGTAGGCAATAGCTTTAAAAAGTCTCGCTAAATTATGTTTACCTTCTTTTTCTGCAACTTCAGCAAAGATGAGATACCTCATATGTGCCTGAGATTCACCCGCAAAAGCATCTTCAAGGTTATGTTGGGTCATTTTACGCATAGAGACATCCTCCTCTATTAGTTTAATACTATTAAACATTCATTTAAGTATAAGTATTCCTGATTTCTGGTTAATTTTCAATATTTTCTCTCGAACAAACGGCTTGAATAGATAAATTTAATAAATATATATTTTATTTATTATTTACAGAAACCGTTTTTAATTTACAGCTTTTAGGGGGAGTTATTGAGCTTGATAAAATTAAAACTGGGGAAAAAATATAATGAAAGACCATAGATGGATTAAATGTTAAAATTATTTTAAAGAAAAGTTCACCAATGTTGAGAAAGGACCAAGAGAATGAAAACTATTAAGGCTCTTTTTCCAGTATATTGGCAATTAATATCCAGTCGAGAAGGTATCATTTTAATCACTGGTATTCTGGCCGTGGTGTTTTATGATACATTTTATCTTCAAGTGGTTCGATTATTCCCAGCTTATTCTATGCAGCTTTTTCTCTTAACCGGTATTCTTTGGCTTTTTATTTTTCCTTCTTTGGTTAATCGTATTTTTATGAAAATTCCTTATCGTGAATTGGGAGGAAGTATAGGTTCAGTTCGAAGCTGGGGGAAATGGTTACTTTTTTTGCTTGCTTTGGGCATTGGGTGGGCATTTATAGTTTCAAGAAATCCATCCTATCGTTCTTTTTACCCCATGTTTCCAGCCGCACGTACTTCTTTAGTGCAATTTGTATATTACCAATGTATGGTTGCACTATATATGTATTCTTGGGAATATTTTTGTAGAGGATTTCTTCTTTTTGGATTAAAAAACA
>NZ_DAOLQM010000119.1:0-6344 GCF_035418125.1 Atribacter sp.
ACTAAAATGGGAATCATTCACTATTAAGATGGGTTTTTATAAAAATATGAGATAAAATAAAAAATTATGGAACTCGGTGAACTAAAAAAAAGTCAGAAATATATGAATGGTATAAAAAGTAAAATTGGAGGTTGAACCAAGATGTTCAAAAATAAAAAATTAAATTATGGATTTTTGTTATCAATGTTTGTGTTTTTTACCTTAAGCAGCTTTTCCTGGGCAGCTACTGTTCTGCCTGAAGTAAACGATATTATTCCTGATATCGTTGATAGGGTGAGTCCATCTGTAGTCAATGTAAATACCTCAAAAACTATGACGGTTACTTCACCCTTTGCTCCCTTTGCTCCATTCTTTGATCAAATACCTGAACAGTTTCAACGGGAAGTACCTCAAAGAGGCATTGGAACCGGTTTTATTTTTCGCGAAGATGGGTATATTATTACCAATAATCATGTGGTTGAAGGTGCTGACGAAATAAAGGTTACTTTATTGGATGGAAGAGAATTTTCTGGAAAAGTAATTGGTGCCGATTCTTTAACCGATATAGCTGTTGTTAAAGTTGAGGCGGAAAATCTTCCTACCCTTTCCCTGGGTGATTCTGATACTGCCCGAGTAGGTGAATTTGTAGTAGCAATTGGGAACCCTTATGGTCTTTCCCATACGGTAACTATGGGAGTATTGAGCGCTAAAGGGCGTGCAGTACCATCGGGTGATTCTGGACAAGAATACGAAAACTTTTTGCAAACGGATGCTGCTATTAATCCAGGAAATAGCGGTGGACCGCTCTTAAATTTGGATGGAGAGGTAATTGGTATCAATACTGCTATTATTCCTTTTGCCCAGGGAGTTGGGTTTGCGATTCCTATCAATATGGCAAAATCGATACTTGATCAATTAATCGAAAAAGGGAAAGTTGTCCGATCCTGGTTAGGGGTCTACATTCAAAATGTTACACCAGAAATTGGAAAACAGTTTGGCTATGAAGGAACTACCGGAGCATTAGTTGCCGATGTTATTGAGAATGGACCAGCGGCGAAAGCAAATTTTCAACGAGGTGATATTATCCTTTCAGTCAATGATCAAGAAATCACCGATACCAAACACCTTCAAAATACCATTCGGTCTTTAAAACCAGGTGACTCAGCAAACATCCAAGTTTGGAGAAATGGTGAAAAGAAAACCATCGAAGTACAGTTAGAAGAACTGGAAGATGAAACAGCGATTATACCTTCTGTTGATATAACTCCCCAAAAGGTAGATTTGGGTATGGAGATAAGTGAAATTTCAGCAGATCTCCAACAAAAATATGGATTTTCCGAAAGTAAAGGAGTAGTAGTTGTTTTGGTAACACCGGGAGGTCCAGCTGAAGAAGCCGGGTTAAGAGCTGGTGATGTTATACTCCAAATCAATCGAACTGATGTTTCTTCGGTCGAAGAGTTTAAAGCAGTTTTAACCAAAGTCGAACCAGGTGATACGGCAATTCTTCTAATCAGCCGAGCTGGGCGGACATTGTTTGTCCCAGTTAAAGCTATTGAGAAAAAATAAGTGATACTTTGAGAACTGCAAGGAGAGATAAAATTTAATCTTTCCTTGCAGTTTTATTATCTCGTTATTGGTTCATTTTAGAAAAATCAGTTTTTTTAAGAGTTGCTAACCATCGGGATGTTCTATTCCATCTTGAGAGTCTTCTTGGTGCAAATCGTAGTGGATCAATGACCAAAAACCAACTCAATAAACTCGCTCCCCTAAAATACTTATAAAATATTTGTTGGTTCAGTTTTTGGCGATTTTCTTATAGGTTTATTGAGAAAAAAATGAAACTGCATTTATAGGTTTAAAAACCTTCCTTGGAAAAGATTTTTAACTACTCAGGAAAGGGAATTGGAAGAATTCCTAAATTCCCCTTATAGGAGTGGACCCCATTAGGTATCTATTTTTATCTTATCATTATTATCAATACTTATCACTGAATTTTTTAGGTTAATATTTTTTGATTGGCCTTTATATAATTGAGTTATAATATGGCGAGGATTTTGAGCATATTGTGAAATTCCAAAAATTAATATAAAATCGACCCAAACTGATGGGGATGATTGAGAAGGAGGTAGAACTTCGTTATGGGAAAAAAGAAAGTAGCAATTCTGGTGGGTGGTGGTCCAGCACCAGGTCTAAACGGTGTTATATCTTCAGTAACGCTTGAATCAATCCAAAGAGGTTATGAAGTAGTGGGTATTTATAACGGATTCAAATGGATTTCTTCAGCTGATTTTGATCCAAAAGTACATACTATAACTTTGGATCGAAAAGTTGTTAATGGAATTCATTTTAAGGGTGGATCGATATTAGGAACTGCCCGAGACAGTTTAATTAAGAATGGAAAAATCGATACTGAAAAAGTAAACAATGTGAAGAAAGCCATGGAAATAATGGATATCGGTTACCTCGTAACGACCGGAGGAGATGATACTGCTTTTAGTGCCAGTATTATTTCCAAAGAGATTAAGAATTTTTATGTCGCTCATGTTCCTAAAACAATTGATAATGATTTACCCTTACCCGGTGAAATGCCAACCTTTGGATTTCAAACAGCTCGAGAATTAGGTACCGACCTTTTAAAGAATTTATTAGAAGATGCCCGGACGACGGGTCGATGGTATTTTGTTGTTGCTATGGGGCGGAGCGCCGGGCATTTAGCTTTAGGGATGGGAATAGCTGCTGGAGCGACCTTGACCATTATTCCCGAACAGTTTGGTCATGGAAAAACGACTTTAAAAAGTGTTTGTGATATTATCGAAGGTTCAATGCTCAAAAGAAAGCTTCAAGGCATGGATTGGGGAATTGGTGTAATAGCTGAAGGAGTAGCTTATAAATTTGGTGATTTTGAACAGTTAGAAAAAGTTTTGGGTAGACCCATACCTAAAGATCCACACGGACATCCTCGATTGGCTGAAGTGCCCTTAGGTGACCTTTTAAAACGGGAAATTGAGAATCGTTATGCGGAGAGAGAACAAAAAATAACTATAGTAACCAAAGACATCGGATATGAACTAAGATGTGCTGATCCAATCCCCTTTGATATTGAATATACTCGTGAGTTGGGATATGGAGCAATGGATTTCCTCCTTGGCGATGATTATAATGCTGACTTTAAAGAAGCTGGAGCTATGATCAGTTTGGTAGAGGGGAATCTTAACCCTATTCCTTTCCATCAAATTATGGATCCCGATAGTGGAAAGAAAACCATTCGTTTAGTAAATACCTATTCCTACAATTATAAGGTTGCCAGAGCTTTCATGACCTTACTCGAACCTAAAGAATTAAATAGCCCGGATCAGCTATCTAAACTTTCCAGTATTGCCAAAATGGATGAAAACACTTTTAAAAAGCACTTTTCGAATTTACCGAGAATTTAACCGATAATCCACTTACCAGCTTTCCTTTTAAATTTTATAGGAGAGTTGGTAAGTGGAACTAAAATTATGAATAAAGATTAATTATTCTCCTACGACGAGAACAGAATTTTCGGTACCAAATTGGTTAAAAATGTGGGGGGTATTCGGGTCAGTGAACCACTGATTATCAACTAAATAACGGTATTCATAACTTCCTTGAGGGATGGTGAGGGTAACGCTCCAGTGCCCTTTAAGGGTTTTTTTGAGAGGAGTGACGGTAGGATTCCAATCATTAAAAGATCCAACTAAGTAAACCTGTGAAGCATTTGGTGCCATACATTTAAACGTAACTCTGGCTTTTTGTTTGAGCTCAAATATGTTTTCAAGAGCACTATACAGCGAATCCATCATTTTATCCCCAGCATTGTTTAGTGTTGCTTTAATTCCAAAAACCGCGTGTTTGATATATTCTCGAGTTTTCGTTTTGTTTAACTCAGGAATGTTTCGAACGGCAGCTATTATCCCGTCAACGGCTTTTTGGTTAAACTCTTCAGCCTTTTCTCGGGTTTCTTTTGTCCCTTCAATAATTCCTTCCATTGCATTTTGGGCTAAGATTTTCATTTTTTCCCGGTTTAAGCCAAGATTTTTGATTTCTGAGTTGATAATTTCTTCGGTTAATTTTTGAATTTTATCCTGTATCTCTTCTCCTTTTTCCACTGCTTTGATGACAGTTTGCCGAAAAATCTCCTTCACCCACTTTTCACGGTTTTGGCTCATAATGACCTCCCTCGTAACAAAATAGAGTAGTCGGGTTTGGATTTACCATTTATAATAGATTTTATCCTTATTTCAATATATAACCATTAAAAGAAATATCTGTTCCCCTTAAATGGTTTAAAAGTAAAAATGGTTTTTGTAATATATATAAATGATTTTAAGGAGGTCTTGTTCTGTGTTCTGGAATATCGTGATAATTATTTTTTTAATTATTATGATTTATCCTATTATTCAAATGAAGGCACTTCAGCAGCAAAGATATTTTTTTATTCGAAGTTTGGAACGAAAACGAGGATCGCGGGTTATTGTCCTTATTCATCGCCAGGAAGAAATGTCTTTTTTTGGATTCCCTATTGCTCGTTATATCAATATTGAAGATTCTGAAAAAATTTTGAGAGCTATTCATTTAACCAACAAAAACATTCCTATTGATCTCATTTTGCATACACCAGGAGGAATAGTTCTAGCTGCAGAACAAATTGCCCGAGCCATCAAAAAGCATCCAGCAAAAGTGACGGTATTTATTCCACACTACTCCATGTCAGGTGGTTCGCTGATAGCATTGGCTGCCGATGAGGTAGTAATGGATCCCAACGCCGTTATAGGACCGGTTGATCCTCAAATTGGAACTATGCATTCTCAATATCCAGCGGCATCTGTATTAAGGGCATTAGAAATACCCAATCCCAATCGAGATGATGAGACTTTGATTTTAGGAGATATTGCTCGAAAGGCTATCAATCAAGTTTATCAGGTGGTTTATGATTTAGTCAAAGATAAGGTTGAAGAAGAAAAAGCTAAAAAATTAGCAGATATATTAAGTACCGGTATCTGGACTCACGATTTTCCAATTACTGTGGAATTAGCTCAGGAAATGGGATTGCCGGTTCGCATTGGTATTCCACAGGAAATCTATGACCTAATGGAACTTTACCCTCAAACTCAGCAAAATCGGCCTACAGTTGAGTTTATCCCTGGTCCCTATCGAAAACCGGAGAAGAAAGGTAGTTAAATTTATTTTGAGGAAAAATTAAAAATAATTTTTTATTATAGGTAAGGAAGGCTTAAGCTAGAGTTGGGTTTGAATCGACGAAAATCGGTTGCATAGCAATATCCACAACGGTACCAGCAAGTATGGTAGACACCAATATCCTTACTAATTGTGCAGCCACAATTAGCTCTTTGACCAGGATCTTTTTTTTGTATTTTTTTGGGGATTTTTACCTCTGGGAGAGCACTTTCAATATCATTAAAATGAATACATCTTCCCGGTTTAATCCCATTCTTTTTCATAACCTTGGAATATTCGGTTTTTTCGCAGCATCCAAAAACCTCAATTCCGAAGCTATTGGCAGTTTCTGTAATATTTTTAGTCAGATCATCAATAGCATTTAGGTCCGGTTCAATTATCTCAAGGTTATATTGTTTTTTTAGTGTTTTAAAAAACCAGTGATTTTTTTTATAGAAATCGAGAAAACTGACTACTACTTTCTTGGTAAAGGGATGTAAGAACTTAATTAAATGGAAAAAAGCTTGTTGATGAAAGGTTAAATCAAGCTTAAGATTTCCCTTACAAAAGATAATTGGGTCATAGCGCCAAATAATTCTTGTCGGTCCTATAGTATCAGCAAGCCTGGAAAAAGTGTCAATTCTCTCTGACAAAGGCGGAAGATGCGGCTCAAATACGGTTTGATAATAAGGATTTAATGTAAAATGGAAAAGATACCGATTATGAAAACCCAAACGATCTATTGCGGAAAGGAAGGTGATAAGGGGAAGAGGGTTTTTGCTCCAAAAGACAATTGCTTCTACGTCATTAGGGCTAAGTGATTGGATGCTAAAACGGTGAGTATTGAACGGATTGGGAATAACCACAAATCCATCTTTGAGTCGTCTCATAAACCATTCGCCATAAAAAGCGGGAATATCGGTTCGCCGGCTAGCACTGATAATCATTTATTCCTCCTTTTATAAATAAATCAGCGATCATGGTTTAACAATCTTATAAAAAGGTCATGTATTATTATATCTCCCTTTCCTTTTTATGAGGAACCGATTAAAATGAACCAAATTTTCATTTTCATCTGGTATTACCAAAGAGCCATGAGGGTCTATCCTGAAAATACCGAAATGAGTAAATAATGATCAAAACAAAATGAGTAAGAATAAGTCAAA
>NZ_DAOLQM010000120.1:0-6318 GCF_035418125.1 Atribacter sp.
CGATTGTACAGCCTGCAGTTCGTGTCGCTGCACCCCGTGCAAGTAACTCAGCGTAACAAAGACCTAAGTATGTCTATAAACTGCTTTTTTATTTTCAAAAAATTGGTATTACATCGGGGATCTGGTATATTTTAGTATATGAAAAAACTTCGTTTTTGTACAAATAAACAACTTGATGAGATAATGATTGAACAGTTTTTGCACGAGCAAGGTGCCGGAGTAGACTTTGGTAAAAGAATTATTAAATTGCACCCAAAATTAAAATCAGCCAAATCACTTGAAAACACCGAGCAAAAGAAAAAAATAATACATCTTTACGTTTATAACTATTACCGTAGCCACAAAGAAGCAATAAGTCAAAGTATTAAAAATTTACAGAAAGCTTGGCATAAAAAAGAAAAAGAGTTCGTGGCAGTAACTGGACAATTTTTCATGGACTATCAGTTTCCTAAAGGAAAATACATTGCATATGCTTCCATAGTTGATTGTAATCCTCGTTTTTTAGATTCTAAAACTTTTCAATTTTTCTACAAAAAAAAGTTAGCAGATGCAATTCATACTATTGTTCACGAACTCCTTCATTTCATTTTTTTTGATTTTGTTGAAAAAAAATTAAAAAGTGAAATAAAAATTTTGACAGAAGAACAACTGTGGGATCTTTCTGAAATATTCAACGTGGTTGTTCTTGGATCTGCTCAGTATCAAAATATTGTTGATAAAAAGTATGTATTTCCATACCCTCACCATAAACCCTTACTTTCTCAATTTAGAAAGGCGTATAAGGATTCTTGTAATGCCGAAGAATTTATTAAACGAGGCGTAACTATTATAAAGACAAAAAAATAGTGGGAGGATGCTGTCCTCCCACTTACGGGTTTCTTTATTTGTGACTCACTTTTGTTTCTGTTTCTCCCACAAGTCACGAATAAGAAAGTGGGTTGTCGCTATCGCGTGAGCACAGAATCGTTCGTCAAGAGCATCAATACTCCCTTTGATTCGGTGGGCGTTGTACGGACAACCTCCACCACAATTACCGAGAGCGATGCAAGTTTTACATGTCTCGTTCGCGAAAGGTGAACGTTTACGCCATTGCTTCCAAAAGGAGTGAGACTCCGGATCGAACGTTTCAAATGGCTCAGTAACGAAGAATTCCTTCTTACCACAGAAAGCTTGGCAAGTACCAATCTCGCCGTTTGGGCTTACTACGATCTGAAGTCCGCAGCCTCCGCAGTCGGAAAGTACCGGCTCCTTGTCAAGAAAATTCTTGACTCGGCGCATCATGCGGTCCTCGTAGATACCCTCTGTTCGTGCCACCCTGAAACTCTTGATGAGTTCCTGGGCAACAATCTCGGCATAGCGATCGTGCTTTTCTTCAGCTTGTCCCACAGAATTCTCAATGAGGATGTTGAATCCCATTCCCTTTGCGCCGAGTTCGTTAGCGAGCCAGTGTACAATTTCCTCCATCCGAAAAAGGTTGTGTTGATCAATGGTTACGCAAATACCAGTTTTAACCCCCTTGTCTTGGGCGAGTCGGTATGAGCGGAGGACTTCTTCAAAGGTGCCTTTTCCGGAAGGGTAAACACGCATTTGGTCGTGGACATCTTTTGGGCCATCAATGGAAATGGCCACCACCACTCCGCTTGATTTGCACTGGTTAAGAATTTCCTCATCAAGAAGAATCCCGTTGGTGTTCAAGGTCACCGAAATCGTCTTTGGCAAGAGCCCTTCTTCTTTCAGCGCGTCAATATATCTGAGCGCATCCAGAAGAACTCCTTTGTTGATTGTTGGTTCTCCCCCATAGATCACGATGTGTTGTTCTGGATGACCTTTGGCAATGCTTTTCTGGACACAGCGGGCAAAGAGATCCAGCGCCTTGATCGCAACCTCTTTTTTCATGACGGAGAATCGGTAGTCGTAAGGCATCGGTGCTAGAAAGTAGCAGTATCGGCAACGAATGTTGCAGGCATCGGAAAGAAGGAGATAGAGGATGTTGATTGATGGCTCCTCAAGTGCTTTTTGGTACTCACGATACCGCTCTTCGCCATCGGCTTGTTCCTTTATAAGGAGCCCAAGCTTTACCAATGATTCCAGTACATGTTTTGAACTGACATCAGAGGCAATCCACGCCTGGCTATGTCGATGGCGATCAATGAAGTCTTCTTTGAGAAATGCGACCTCTAGGTTCAGACTGTTGTAGAGGGCTACATATCCGTTATCTAGAGGAACCAAATGAAGAAATGGACTCTGTTTAAGTTTCATGTGCCTCGTCTCCTGCTGGTTTTGAAGGTTCTAATTTGCAAAGTTCGGCATACGTCAGTTCCACACTTACTATACGTATTAAGTAAAGAAAGTCAATGTTGGTTTATTTGACTTGATCACCCCAAAACCGCCCCAGTTTAAGGATTTAAGGAAAAAATCTTTTGACAATGATTCTTAGTGTGTTTATAGTTAAACAAAATGTCTCTAAACAAAGAACTAAAATTAAAGATAGAAGAAATGACAAGGGTTGATCAAAACCTTAGAAAGAAACAATGGAAGGAATGGAAAAATTTGGTTAGGGAAAATACCAATAAAAATGACCCTAAACTTTTGGCGATGGTCCAGAAAATGGCTAAGGAGTTATTGAGAGTTGACAAGAAAAACACTCTTGAGATGAAAAAGATAATCAGCAAATATGGTTGGCCCGGGAGGTCTCTAGTTGGCAAAAAAGGAGCTCTCAATGCTTGGCTTTTAGTTCAGCATGCCGATCATGATGTTGATTTTCAAGAGAAGTGTCTAAAGCTTTTAACTGCCGCGGCAGAAAAGGGCGAAGTTGATAAAAAAAGAGTGGCCTATCTGACAGATCGGGTTTTGTTGCATCGCGGCAAGAAACAAATTTACGGCACCCAGTTGAGAAGTTTTCCTCAAAAAGGAAAGACGATTTTAAAACCACAACCGATAAGAAATAGAAAAAAAATTGATGAATTGCGGAAAAGTATGGGGCTTGAGCCATTGGAGATTTATTTGGATAAAATGAGAAAAATGTATTGATATTGTTTTTAAATATTTATTCTTTTGTATCACCTCGTAAATTATCGTTTTTAGGCCTTAGAATTAGTAACATTAAAAAATCCCCTCTACTTGAGCAAAACTCAGGTAGAGGGGAAACGTGCCTAACGTCCGTTCTTGAGCAGAGTTGCGATTGCTTCTGCTATAGGGAGTTGGGTAAGATCTTCAATCCAGCCCCACTGTCCTGCCGGATTTACTTCCAAGAACACATAGCGGTCATCTGGGGTTATGACCATGTCAATTGCGCCGAACTTCAATCCCCAGGTCCTCATGCATGCCAGAAGCCTGTCTTTGACATCTTGAGGTAGTTCAAAGATTTCGTGCCTTACGTTTGTGAAGTCGTACTTTCTCCAATCATGCTTTGTCCTGTCGCTATCTTGAGAGTGGATTGCGCAGGCAAAAACATTCTCTCCCACTACCGTAACCCTTAGCTCCAACCTTTTCGGTATATAGCTTTGGAGAATTACTGGACAAAGATTCAACTCGCCGAGGTTAGTTTCAAGGTCTTGGAGGGTAATCGGGGTGGTGTAAACTCCCATAGGCCATCCTTCTTCATCTTTTGAGAATGTCCCAAAGGTCTTCAAGATGCAAGCCCCGTGTTTTGAGAGAAAGCCCCGTGCTCTTTCGTGGTCGTTAGTGACGATTGAGTTTGGGACATCAAGGCCTGCCTTGCAGGCTTCTTTTATCTGGAGTTGTTTATTACACTCTATCTTCCAACTCAAATAAGGATGGTTTACCCAAAGAACATTGTGGGGGTACTGAGAATTCCATAAGGCTCTTAAGAACCTGGACACTTCTTGTTCGGCATATTGCTTGTCTGCAAGCTCAAGATCACCCATCCCCTGTTGCTTCTTTCCAGGCCGTCGGTACCAGATAGAGCGAATATCAGAAGATTCAATTCTTGAGGAGTCGTCAGTAATTGAGAATGTGTCAGTTCCTGAACTTGTCTCTTGAGTAACGCCGTAGTTTTCAAAATAATCGGTCTTGAAAACAAAGGTGTCTTCTCGAGGGAGAAAGTTCAAAACACTCTCAACATCAGAGACTTCCGATGATGTGACTACTAGAATTTTGCTTCGCATTGCGAGATCTCCTTTTTTTATGAACGAACTCTTGACCTATCATAGTTATAATACTATTATTAATAAAATGTCAACTGCTCTCAATAAAATAAAAAAGATATTTAATAAAAGCTTGGAAACCGATAAAGTTTCTTACTCTTTTTATAAAAAAACTCTAGACCGGATATCTGGCGAAATTAAAAAAGAGCCAGAACTGATAAACGAGGAAATGGTTTTATCAAAGCTTGGTTTTTTATATGATCATCTGGCAGTTTACGCTGGTAACAAAAAAGAGAAGAATAAATATGAAAGAGAGGCGCTAAAAGCTTACAACAAAATCTTAAAAAAGAATTCTAATTCTGTAAACGCGATTTGGGGTATTGGTCGGGTTCATTGGCACAACAAAAACAAGAAAGCAATTGATTACGCAAAAAAAGCGGCAAAAATTGCAACAGGACAAAGCGCGGAAATGTATCCGATGTATATGAATGTGGCGGTTGTTTATGAGGATTTGGGCGAATTTGATCGTGCTGAATATTGGTATTTAAAAATTATAGAAAAGTGTCCAAATTTTTTGGGTACTTATTTGAGTTTGGCCGAAATGTATTTAGAAAACAAAAAAAATAAAAAGTATAAAAAACTGATATCAGAAATAGAAAAACAGTTTAGCGAAGAGGAATTAAAGAGCTCTAGGTTTAAGAAAATAAAAAAGAGGGGGGAGGGCTAGTCCCCCGTCTTTGCATGGTCGAACCTTCACTCGTCGTCTGGCTCGATGTCGTACTTGTTGCCTGTGACGGTGTGTGTCGGAGATATCTTGGTCATCCTGATTCTGGTCTTTGGATCGGCTTGGAACATCTCCTCGATCTCTTCTTGAGATACGGTACGAGAAGCAAACCGCAAGGCAAAAGGCCGGACTCGTTCCTTGATAGCAGTACTCACTTAAGTCACCTCCCTTCAGTGAATTTATTCGCCGTTTGGCGAAAAGGTTCAGAATTTCCTATCTGATTTAATTATAAGTTATAATTATTAAGAAAGTCAATTCTTGTTGTTTCGGTACTTGGTTAAAAGGTTGTTATTTTGTAATCATTCAGGCGCTCAAAAAATTTTCTAAAAATTGCTATGACTATTTTATCTTCTATCACCTGAAAGCTCTTTTCCCTTTTCACCATCTTCCTTATCAACTTACAAACCAAGGAGCGAGTCCGCGAGCGGAACTTTCCAACTAACCTATATTCCCTCCACAAACTCCACCACCTTTTTCTCTTTTTCTTGTTCAGCAAGGGGTTTGGTGTGTTTGAATTCTACAATGAAGGTAGAACCCTTGCCCTTGCCCTCCGATTCGGCCCAGATTTTGCCACCCAGACCCTCCACAATCTGCTTGGCGGCATACAAGCCAAGACCGGTGCCGATTAGGTTCACTTTGCCGGCATCATAAGCGCGGACAAATTTTTCAAATAGTTTGGGCAGAGTTTCTGGTGGAATGCCGACGCCGGAATCTTTGACCACAAAACGCACTACCTCCTCCCCTTCCGGCTTGGTCAGGTTTTCCACCCGAACCCTGATCCAGCCTTCTTTGGTATATTTGCCGGCGTTATCAATAATATTGTTAAAGACTTGATTTAGTTTGCCCATGTCGGTATAAACATTGTGGTCGTGACCATCATCTTCAAATTCCAATTTGAGACCATTTTTGACAACCTGTGGTCGTTGCTCCTCGGTTACTTGTTTGGCAAGAGCGCCAACATCAATGTCAGACATTTCGTATTTCATCCGGCCGAGTTCAATGCGGGTAATGTTTAAAAAGTCTTCAATGACACTGATCATTTTTTGACTGGATTGGAAAATGACATCAATCGCCTCCTTGGCTTTTTTTGGCACCGGTCCAAACGACCCTTCCAAGAGCATTGAGGAATAGCCCTTGATGGCGGTTAGGGGGCTCCGCAATTGGTGTGAGGCAATGGAAACGAACTCGGTTTTTTGTTTGTCTAGTTCCTTCAGTCTTTCATTGGCCTTACCTAAATCTTCGGCCAGTTTTTCGATTTTTTCCCGTTGGGAGACTTCTTTTAAAACGCTACGGATTAAGAATGTGCCTATGACTACTGTTCCAATGAAAGAACCCCAGTTTACAAGTTGATCAATAATTGAACCAGAGATAAAGGCTCTAACCAGTAAGAATATCCATAAACTAAAGATAAAAAGTTGAGTGGCTATT
>NZ_DAOLQM010000121.1:0-6294 GCF_035418125.1 Atribacter sp.
TATGGTTTGTCTGATTTTATTCCTTTTAAAGATGTAAAGGAATGTGAACGGGTTAGGAAAATCAAAAAGGGAGATATAACCAAGCACCACAATCCAGATTTTAAGATCAAAGTCATTGAGGATCCCAATCAATTTTATATTGAATTTGCATTGGATTTGGTTAGCCGGATCAAAAAGTCAGCCGAGATGAATGATAAGTTAGTTTTAATTCTTCCAGTTGGTCCCGTTCCCCAATTCGAAATTGCTGCTCGTTTGATCAATGAGTTCAACCTTTCAATGAAAAATGTGCATACCTTCAATATGGACGAGTATGCTGATGAAAACGGTAATACTGCTCCAATTGATTGGCCAGGTTCGTTTCAAAAAGCCATGTGGGAAAACTTTTTTAACAAGATAAAACCGGAATTACGACCAGATTCAAAAAATATCCACTTTCCTACCAAAGATGCCCTTCCTGATTATGGGAAAATGATTGAGGACTTAGGTGGTGCTGACTGTTGTTATGGTGGTGTAGGTTGGTGTGGTCATATTGCTTTTTGGGAAGCTCATTTAGGATTTGAATTTGGAAATGACTTGGATGCGTATAAAAAACAAGGACCTCGTTGTGTTGAACTCCATCCTATGACCATCATGCAGAATGCTCTGCATTCCTTTAGCGGAGACTGGTCTTGGGTTCCTCCCAAAGCCAACACAATTGGTCCTGCCCAAATTGTTGGTGCAAAAGATCGGAGTTTCTGGTTAGATGGATATCTCGGAGGCGGTGTCAGTTGGCAGCGTTTTATTGCCCGTTTAGCAGCCCATGGTCCGGTTAATACTTTAGTTCCAGCCTCTCTTTTACAAACTGTTCCAGGGACCTATACTATCCTGGGTGGTGTCGCTGATAATGTTGAAATCCATATGGCTTAAAAAATAAGTTGCCAGGTTGATTTTAAAAAAGGGCGCAATAAATTAGCGCCCTTTTTTAATGCCTTTTTTGTATTTGTTTTATTCAACCAAACTGAAAGTCAAAAAAGCTCGTTTCCTTTGAATACTTGATTAAGAACCAAAGATGCCGCTCCACGAGACGCCGGTCGATCTTTGATCTCAGCAACTTTAAAAGCAAGATTCCGAGTGGCTAATTCTAAGGACTGACGACGTACTGTTCCCTTTACTGGGTTGATGATCAGGTCACCGAGATCGGCAAGTTCCCCACCGATGAGTATAGCTTCAGGGTTGAGTAAGTTCACTACATTAGCAATGACTTCACCTAAAGTTCGACCCATTTCTTCGACTAAGCTGGCACAAAATTTATCATTTTCATTTGCTGCCTTTATAAAGGAATGGATTGATAAAAAAGCAGTATTTTCACGAATATGGTCTAAATAGGGGGAGATGACACCGTGCTGAATAGCATTTTTAATCGATCGTATTACTGCCGAAGAAGAAACAAACATTTCTAAGCAACCGTGGCTTCCACAACTGCAGATCGGACCACTTTTATCATATTGAATATGTCCTAATTCTCCCGCTAACCCCTGTACACCATAGTAAAAAGAACCATGAGTCATTAAACTGGCACCAATCCCATAAGAGAGGTCAATATAAATCTGATTTTGAAAATTCCTACCAGCGCCAAAAAGGCTTTCGGCTAATAGTTTACAATTGGTGTTGCCCTCAACATAGATTGGGAGTTGAAATTCCTTTTCCATAATCTGACGAAGAGGAACATCCCTCCAATCGGCAATTTGCGAGCAGAACAATGAAACACCTTGTTCTCGATCCACTAAACCGGGGTCGGCAATGCCGATTCCCAGTAATGGTGTCATGTGAGTTGGATCGGCATGAATAAGTTGGTGTATAGTTTTTTTTAATTGTTCAACGAATTGGTTACCTGTAGCTTTTTCGGGGAGGGTATAATTTTTCTCACTGATTATTTTATTTTCTAAATCTATCAGTAAGCCATGAATCGATTGGGGATCAAACTCAATCCCGATAACCGTTCCCCCGTTAGGATTTAAAGTTAAAAGACGTTGTTTTTTTCCTTTTTGATTATTCCCTAAACCTTTTTCAATTAAAATATTTTCTTCAATTAATTCTCTAGTGAGTTGGGTAATCGATGCTGGACGAATGCCGGTCTTTTGTTGAATCTCAGTACGGGATAGGGAGCCGTTTTCGTAAACTAACCTTTTAATTGCCGCTTTATGGTGACTTTTGGCAAAAGATTTCCGCTTCTCCATTTTTTATCCTTGTTTTATGTTATTTACTTAGAAGAAAAAAACAAATTGACATGATAAACATTTAATATTAATATTCTATCAAATATGTTATTAAAAGGATATATTTGTTGAGCATGAAAATTAATATTCATTCAAGCAGGCAAATAATTCAAAAAAAATACATAATAGTAAATAATTTAATTGACTAAAACAAATAAAAAAGGATATACTTACTTATAAGAAAAAAATAATTCCTTTCTGAAGGAGGAGATTCCATGTCTGAGCGATTGGCAAAGTTGGGTGGAGAACCAATTTTTAAAGAGAAATTTCCTATGTGGCCGAGTTTTTCAGATAAAACCAAACAAGAAGCGTTGGCTCCTCTTGAGAATGGGTTGGTAAATTATTGGACTGGCCATAAGGGAGTTGAATTTGAAGAAAAATGGGCTCAATATTGTGATTGTAAATATGGGATATCAACCTCTAACGGAACCTCAGCTCTTCATACCGCTTTAGCTGCCTGTGATATTGGACCGGGGGATGAAGTTATAGTTACTTCCTACTCATTTATCGCATCGTCTTTTTGTGTTGTCCAGGCTGGAGCTATTCCTGTTTTTGCCGATGTTAGAAAGGATACTCATACCATAGATCCAACTTCAATTAAAGAAAAGATTACCTCTCGAACCAAAGCCATCATTCCCGTTCATCTTTACGGAATTCCCTGCGATATGGACGAAATCATGGCTATTGCTAAAGAACGTAATCTTTTTGTCATTGAGGATTGTGCTCAAGCACACGGAAGTGAATATCGAGGAAAAAAAGTAGGTAGTATCGGTCACGCTGGATGTTTCAGTTTTTGCCAGTCTAAGCATTTTACAACTGGTGGCGAGGGAGGAGCGGTGGTTACCAATGATGAAAACATTGCCTGGGCAGCGCGTTCATTCCGAGATCATGGTTATGATGTTAGAGAAAGGCTGCGGTTATTAGAATTGGAAAAGAAATTATTCTATATTCATCAGCGAGTTGGTTTTAACTACCGATTGACGGAAATTCAATCAATTATTGGTCTCTGTGAATTAGAACGTTTTGATGGGTGGAATAAAAGCCGCCGAGTCATGATTGGAGACAAATTATTAAAAGCCTTACAAGGTCATGAGGCTATTCAATATCTTCCTCCACAAGGGAAAGAAGGGAAGTTTATTTCCTACTGGCTTTTCCCTATAGTTATCAATTTAGATCGCATTTCTTGTACTATTAAAGAATTTTGGGAAGCAATCGAAGCCGAAGGGGTTCCGGTTGCTCCAGTGCTTTGGCCACAAATGTATAAAGAAAAGGCTTATATTGAACACAATGGTTTTGGAACAGCCAAGTTCCCATTTAAATCCAAAGAATATGCTGAAGTCCGATCAGTTGATTATCGAAATATTATTTGTGAAAATGCAGCATGGATCGAAGAAAGAACCTTTTGTTTTCCAACCCATCCAGTTTATGAAGATTGGCATGTTGATGCAATGGTAGCAGCTTTTGAGAAAGTATATAAATATTATAAAAAATAGATTGCCATGTAACCCGGTGGTATCAGATAAAAATCATAAAATTGGGCGCAATAAATTTGCGCCCTCAAGGTTTTTTAAATTTTTTAAATGGCTTGATTAATTATGCCCGTGGGCATTCAGGATAGATCTTCATGTTTTATAACAGCGCCAGACGACAATGAAAATAGTTATCTAAATCCGTCATTGCGAGGAGCCCAACTGTTTTTTGGTTGGATGACGTGGCAATCTCATCCATCCACTCCGTCATTCTGAGGAGCGTATTATGCGACGCGAGAATCCCATCATTTAAAGTATTTTAATAGCAAAGACCTATAAAAGATGAGATCCTCACGGCTTCTAAATACGAAGCCTCAGGATGACGCCTGCGGTGTCAGATAAGATCCTCACGGCTATAAAACAAAACCTGAAGATGGAAACATCACTTTAATCCCTTCTCCCTTGATGGGAGAAGGTGAGGATGAGGGTGAAAGTCTTGAGTAAGATTCAGGTTTGATGTTTTGAAATTGAACTCGAGGGAAAATCTAAGATTCCCCTCGCCTAGATACTTTTCCACCTTCCTTTTTACATCCCATTTCCTGTAGTTGGCTGCTACCTTTCCAGTGACCTCTTTTAAAGAAAAACGAAAAGAAATATTAAATATCCTCAAAATATTTGGCATTACCGGCAAAAAAATTGAAAATTAGTTAAAAAAACCTAATAAATTTTAATAAAGAACAAAAATGAAAATAAATAGCCAAAATATTACCATAAATATATGTAAATATGTCATAATTGAATTATAAACCAATTAAATAGATGAAAAATTTAGTTTGACAAATACATTTTTAAAAAGATAGAATAATAATGCCAATATTTATACCTATATAAAGTAACTGAGGGGAAGTTCTTAATATAAGAATTAACCGAGGCTTTCCCCTAAAAGCTAAAAGGAGGAAACGAATGCCTAATAAACCTTCAGATTTTCGTTACAATACTGGACCATCTCGAGTGCCCTGGGCAGCAGTTGGAGAAAATTATAATGCTTCTGATATTATCGCATTGATCAAATTTTTAATCATGAAAAATGATGAAGAATACGATGATGCTTTAAAAGAAGTCGAGGCAGCAATTCAGAAATTATCCCGTCATGGAAAAGCACCGGGTAAACTATCTTTAGGTGAAAATGTCTCCTTATTGGAAGAGAAAGTCAACGAGTATTTAGAGACTAATAATGCCACCTTTATAACCAATGCGACTGCAGGTTTTGAAATTGCCTATAAATATGCTAACTTAGGTCCTGGAGACGAAGTGATTGCGCCAGCTATCACTTTTATGGCAACCATATCCTATCCCCTCTCAGTAGGAGCAAAAGTTGTCTTTGCCGATGTCGATCCTCGAACCATAAACCTGGACCCAACCGATGTGGCGAAAAAGATTACTAAAAAAACGAAAGTCATTGTCCCAGTTCATATTGGTGGTTGGCCAGTAGACATGGATCCAATTATGGAATCAGCAAAAGAGCATGATATTATTGTTTTAGAAGATGCTGCACATGCCTTTGGTTCTGTCTATAAAGGAAAGAAGATTGGTACTATCGGGCATTTTGGAGCCTTTAGTTTTCACGAAGTTAAAAATGTAACGTCATTTGGAGAGGGAGGAATTGTCGTTTCAACTCTTCCTTTTGGAGATGACTTGAAGAAATGCCGTTTCTTGGGCTTAGATCTTAGCAAAAAAATCAAGAATTGGTTGTATGATGTAGTTGCTATGGAAGGTAAATACGGTCCTTTTGCTGCTGGTAATTGTTCATCAACCGAAGTTCAGGCACTGGGTTTGGTTCAACAGATGAGTCGTATTAATGATATTATCGCAGAGAGAAGAAGAAACGCCGAATATTTGACCAAACGGTTTAAAGAAAATGAAGCAATTATACCCCAATTATTAGATACTGAAGAGATTCAGTCAACTCACCACCTCTACCTTCTCCAAATTGATCCAAAGAAATTAAAGGGAGATATCCAAACTCTGAAGCAAAAATTAGACGAACGAGGTGTTACCAATATTCCTCACTTTGCACCACTCTATAAGTTTAATATTTTGAAAAGATTAGGGTATAATCAAGAAGAGTGGGAGAAGGCCTGCCCTAATGCCGAACAGGTATTTAATCATTGTTTTACTCATCTCCCCTTGTATCCCTTAAATCAAGGACAGCTTGAATACATGGCTGAAAATGTCTTACAATCGGTAAAAGAACTCCAGTAAGATAGACCCTCATGCCATTTTTTTTCAGATGAGGATGAAAACACTTATATAAAAAAATGTCATTCAGACTGTTTCACAAATCCTTATTTCACCAAGAATAGCTTGAAAGTGGAAGACACAGTACATTTATCTTCAGTTTTTGGTTATCTATTCCCAATATTACTGTAAAATATTAACATAAGCGGGGGTAAATAATTTACAGAATAATTGTGACACAACCTGATTGCGAGGAGGCTAACCGGTTTAGGTTGGATGACGTGGCAATCTCAACCTTCTGCTCCGTCATTGCGAGGAGCGTTTTGTGCGAC
>NZ_DAOLQM010000122.1:0-6294 GCF_035418125.1 Atribacter sp.
GTTCAGGAAAGAATCCGTGATTTTAATGAAGTCCCGCTTGGTTTAGAGAAATGGGCAGCAATTGAAGAGGCCAAAAGATGTTTGCAGTGTAAAAAACCAAGTTGTATGAAGGGTTGTCCTGTTGAAATCGATATCCCTGGATTTATCGGTCTTTTAGCCCAAGGGAAGATTGATGACGCTATTTTGAAAATCAAGGAAAAAAATAGTCTTCCAGCTATTTGTGGGAGAGTCTGCCCTCAAGAAGAGCAATGCGAAATTTTATGTGTGCTGGGTAAAAAAGGCCAACCGATAGCGGTTGGTTATTTAGAGAGATTTTTAGCTGATTATGAAAGAGAACAAGGTATTGAGTTACCAAAAATACCTGCTCAAAACGGAAAAAAAGTAGCAATTATTGGATCAGGTCCGGCTGGCCTTACTTGTGCTGGAGATTGCGCCAAAATGGGATATAAAGTAACGATATTTGAAGCACTCCATTCTGCTGGAGGAGTTTTAATTTATGGTATTCCTGAATTTCGTCTTCCCAAGGCGATCGTCGCTCAGGAGGTTGATTATGTCAAATCCTTGGGTGTTGAGCTTGAATTAAGTGTGGTTGTCGGAAAAACCTTAACCTTTGATGATTTACGCCAGGATGGCTTTAAAGCCTTTTTCATTGGAACCGGAGCTGGATTGCCTCATTTCATGAACCTTCCTGGTGAAAATTTAAATGGGATTTATTCGGCGAATGAGTTTCTAACCCGCTCTAATCTCATGAAAGCTTATCGGTTTCCAGAATATGACACTCCCACTAAAGTTGGTCGCCGGGTAGCGGTTATAGGTGGTGGAAATGTAGCCATGGATTCAGCGCGAACCGCACTGCGATTGGGTGCTGAAGAAGTTTGTTTGGTTTATCGAAGGACGAAAAAAGAAATGCCAGCTCGAATTGAAGAAATTGAACGAGCCGAAGAAGAAGGCATTAATTGTATCATCCTCACTAATCCCATTGGTTTTATTGGGAATGAAAATAAATGGGTTACCGGCATTGAATGCATTCAAATGGAATTAGGGGAGCCGGATGAAAGTGGTCGACGTCGGCCAATTCCAGTTCCAGGTTCGGAATTTGTTGTCCCGGCTGATACGGTGGTCGTGGCTATTGGACAAGGACCAAATCCTTTACTGCTCGAAACCTTACCGGAATTAAAACTCAATAAACGGGGATACATTGAAGCTGACGAAGAAACCGGTGTAACCAGTATACCAGGAGTTTATGCTGGGGGTGACATTGTAACCGGTGCTGCTACAGTCATTTCTGCTATGGGTGCGGGGAAAAAAGCAGCTCGAGCTATTCATGATTATTTAGATAATAAATCTTGAAGAAGAAAATTTTAAAGTCTTAACGGCTTAAAATTCGAAGCCTCAGGTGGCAACTTCTTTAATAGATGAAGAATTCCATGACTTCAAAAAGTTATGGCTGATAGTGACTGTTTAGGTGACGATAATTTCAGAGTTGTTTAATACTATCTTTAAACTCCTTAATAGTTACTGATTTTCCAGGATTGATGAAGATCATAATTGGAGGTTAAGAATGAAACAAACCGATCTGGTTATTATTGGAGGTGGGCCGGCAGGTTATGCGGCGGCTATTCGTGCAGGACAAAAAGGAATAAAAACTCTTTTAATTGAAAGTCGTGATATTGGAGGAACTTGTTTAAACCGAGGTTGTATTCCAACTAAAGCGTTTTTTCGGTCGCAGGAAGTTTTTCATCTGAGTGAACGGGCTGCAGAATTTGGAGTTCAGGTAAAAGTAGATGGGGTGGATTGGACTCGAATTGTGGCTCGGAAGAATAAAGTTGTCAAACAATTAACCGGAGGAGTTCGATTTTTATTAAAAAAAGCCGGAGTAGAAGTTGTTGATGGGATTGGTTCATTCCTGGATAAACAGACAATTGAAGTCATAGAGAAAGAGAAAAAGAAAGAAACCATTCAAGCCAAACACATCCTTATTGCTACCGGTTCGAAATCTGCTCATTTACCGGTTCCAGGGGTGGATTTGGATGGAGTCATTGATAGCGATGAAGTATTGGATTTACCATCTATTCCGGAAAAATTAGTCGTGATTGGCGGTGGTTATATCGGAATGGAAATGGCCTGTATTCTCAACACCTTTGGAACTCAAGTTGAAGTGATTGAAATGCTGCCCAATATTCTTCCCATTGCCGATAGCGAGGTCGTCAAGCTTTTAGTTGAAATATTAGAAAAGAGAGGCTTGAAGATTCATACCAATGCCAAGGTGGTTAGAATTTCTAAAGATAAAAAACTCCAAGTATCCTATGAACAAAATTCTGAGACCAAGGTGGCTGAAGGAGATTATGTTTTAATCGCTACCGGAAGAGTACCAATGACTGACCATCTTTATCCAGAGAAAGCCGGAATAAAGATTGATCGAAAAGCGATCACTACTGATTTGCAAATGAAAACTTCGGTACCATCAATTTTTGCTGCTGGAGATGTTAATGGGAAATATCTTTTAGCCCATGTTGCTTTTAAAGAAGCAGAAGTAGCTATTAATAATATCATGGGAAAAGAAGCAACCATGAATTACCGAGTCGTACCAAATTGTATTTTTTGTTCACCAGAAATCAGCTCAGTAGGTTTAACCGAGGATGAAGCTATTACATCGGGGTTCGATGTGAAAGTTGGGAAGTTTCCTTTCCGGGCAGTTGGGAAAGCCTTGATTGAAGGAGAAACCGAAGGATTTACTAAAATTATTGCTGACCAAAAAACTGGTGAGATATTGGGTGCTCATATAATTGGGCCTCATGCATCGGATCTGATTGGTGAGTTAACCTTGGCAATGGCACTGGAATCAACCCCCGAAGAGATTGCCCATACCATTCATCCTCATCCTACTCTCACTGAAACCGTTATGGAGGCAGCCGATTCAGTATTCGGATCTTCATTACATCTATTTTAAACAGTTATTTGGACTGATCATCTGGCCAAAACGAGGAGGTTTCATATGAATATTCCCAAAGATTTATTGTATACTCCCGAGCATTTGTGGGTAAAAGAGGAAAATGGTGTTTATCGCTGTGGCATCACTGATTTTGCTCAGGAAGAATTAGGAGATCTTGTGTATGTTGAGCTACCGAAGCCAAACCTAACGGTTAAAAAAGGAGATAAAATCGGTGATGTTGAATCGATTAAAACCGTATCCAACCTTTATTCACCAATTTCTGGTGTCATAACTGAAGTGAATTCTCTCCTTGAAAATAAACCAGAGGTCATTAATCAAAGTCCTTATGAAAAAGGATGGATTTGTGTTATTCAATCTAACCAGCCGGATGAAATCAAGCAGTTGTTAAGCTCTGATGATTATAATAAAATTATTCAAGAGAATAAATAAAGCTTTTTTTGAATATTTTCAAGAAAGACTTGCCAAAAGCCTTTTGACCTATTAAAATGTTAATTGCTTTCGGGCGAGGGAGGTATCCTCGATCCGAAATACAGATGAGCGGGGTCGTGGTGTAGCCTGGCCAAACACGTCAGCCTGTCACGTTGAAGACCGCGGGTTCAAATCCCGTCGACCCCGCCAAATGAGTGCCGAGATAGCTCAGATGGTAGAGCGATGGACTGAAAATCCATGCGTCCCCAGTTCAATTCTGGGTCTCGGCACCATTGTAGTTTGAGAGGCGGAAGTAGCTCAGTTGGTAGAGCGTCACCTTGCCAAGGTGAGGGCCGCGGGTTCAAGTCCCGTCTTCCGCTCCAGTAAAATGAAAACTTCGGCGGCATAGCCAAGCGGCTAAGGCAGAGGACTGCAAATCCTTCATCCTCGGTTCAAGTCCGAGTGCCGCCTCCAAGAATATAAAGTTTGTGGGCGGCTAGTTCAGAGGAAGAACGCTTCCTTGACGCGGAAGAGGCCATAGGTTCGAGTCCTGTGCCGCCCACCAGGAAACGTTATTAGGGCGCCATTCCGGGTTAAGAGTGGCGCTTTTTTTATTTTTAAATATACAAGGTTTATTGGTCCTATCCCGTAAATACAGGAGCGAGTTATAGGTAACGAATTTAGAGTAACTAAACTGATAATACACAATATTTAATAAATCCCGGCTCACCTTGTCTGATCCTCCCCCAATTTATTATATTTTCTTTTCTCAACCTTTACAAAATCGGAGGAAGTTCGAGGGGGAGATTGCTCGGCATTAAATTATTTCATGGTCATTGGTTGCTATTATTCAGCCTGAGGGTCTATTGAGAAATGCTCTAAAGTGTTATTATTTTATGATATAAATTTATATACAAACCGACAACTTTCCCAAAGCTACTATAAATTATCTGGTGAGATTTTATGAAGGAGGAAAATGAAATGGCAAAAAATGCGATCAACTCAGCGATTGCTGCAATAAATAAAGAGGGTGAATTGGTTGATCTCCATGAAAGTAATGGAGATATTGAAAGATATATTTTTTTTGATGATAAAGAAGGGAAATCAATTTATTGGCACAGTACTTCTCATTTAATGGCACAGGCGGTGAAAAGGCTTTATCCAGGGGCTCGATTAGCCATTGGGCCAGCTATCGAAGAAGGATTTTACTATGATTTCGATATAGACCATACCTTGAATGAAGAAGATTTAAAGAAAATAGAAGAAGAAATGCAGAAAATTATTCAAGAAAATCTTACGGTAGAAAGAAAGGTTCTTTCCAAAGAAGAAGCAAAACAGCTATTTTCTTCGCGGGGGGAAAACTTTAAGATCGAATTGATAGATGAAATTCTTGACGACCAGGTCAGCCTTTATCAACAGGGAGAATTTATTGATCTTTGCCGAGGTCCTCATATTCCATCAACTGGTTCAATTAAAGCCTATAAGCTCTTGAGTGTATCAGGAGCCTATTGGAGAGGAAAAGAAACCAATCCCATGCTGCAAAGGATTTATGGCATTGCCTTTGATGATAAAGATAAGCTCAAAAATTATCTATATCGCTTGGAAGAAGCAAAAAAGAGAGATCATCGAAAATTAGGGAAGGAGCTCGAACTATTTAGCCTTCACGAAGAAGGTCCAGGTTTCCCCTTTTTCCACCCCAAAGGAATGGTGGTTATCAACGCCCTTTTAGATGCCTGGCGGAAAGAGCATGTTAAAAGAGGGTATCAGGAAATAAAAACTCCTATTATCCTTGATCGTGAGTTGTGGGAACGTTCAGGACATTGGGACCATTATCGGAATAACATGTATTTTACTTCAATTGATGAAAGAGAATTTGCAGTAAAACCGATGAATTGTCCAGGTGGGATCTTGATTTATCAAAGCCAGCTGCATAGTTATCGAGAATTTCCGATACGGATGGCCGAATTGGGATTAGTTCATCGCCACGAACTCTCCGGGGTCCTTCATGGTCTCATGCGGGTGCGATGTTTCACTCAAGATGACGCTCATATTTATATGGAACCCCATCAGGTAAAACAAGAAATCATGGGAGTCATTGAGTTAGCAGATTATATTTATCGGCTTTTTCAATTTGATTATGAATTAGAGCTGAGTACTCGACCAGAGAATTCCATGGGCTCTGATGAGATGTGGGACTTAGCAACCAAATCGCTGGAAACTGCCCTTCAAGAAAAGAACTTACCTTATCGAGTAAACGAGGGTGACGGAGCTTTTTATGGTCCCAAAATTGATTTTCACTTAAAGGATACTTTGGGGCGTCGGTGGCAATGCGGGACTATTCAACTTGATTTTACCATGCCAGAGTGTTTCGACCTCAGTTATATTGGTGAAGATGGAATGAAACACCGACCAGTTATGCTTCATCGAACCATATTGGGGAGTGTGGAACGTTTTCTCGGAATTCTTATTGAGCATACCGCCGGGGCTTTACCGGTATGGCTATCTCCAGTGCAGGTGGTGGTTTTACCAATAGCCGAAAGACATTATTCCTATGCTCTGGAAGTCAAACAACAAATAGCTCAAGCTCAGATACGAGTCGAGTTGAATGATGAAAATGCTACCTTAGGTGCAAAAATTCGGAAAGCCCAGCTTCAGAAAATTCCCTATATTTTAATCGTGGGTGACAAGGAAGTTGAAAATCATCAAGTAAGCGTTCGAGATAGGAAAGAAGGGGATCTGGATGGATTTTCTTTACAGGATTTCCTTCTTCGCATTCAGAATGAAATTCAAAACTTCATCATGTAGCACCATTTAAAGATTTGACCAGAACCGAATGATCGTTCATTTGCAGGAAAAACATTCATGCCACTTGGTGGTATCAGATAAGAATATAAAATCCGATATTCTACATGCCATGGCAGGTCGCTACATTA
>NZ_DAOLQM010000123.1:0-6158 GCF_035418125.1 Atribacter sp.
TTTTGTTTTAATCCCTTTTCACTTTTTACAATATTTACAGAATAGATTTTCATGCTGTTTTGTAGTACCAGATGAGAATGAAAATAGTTATCTAAATCCTTCATTTCGAGGAGATCAACCTTTCTTTTGTTGAACGACGTGGCAATCTCATTTAGCCAATTCGTCATTCTGAAGAGGGTGGCGTTTTTATCGGACAAAATAAGAATCTCATTCATTTCAATTCCACAATTCTTAATCCTACAAATAATAAAAGATGGCTCATGAGATTGCCACGACCTCAAAAAACAAGGTCTCGCAATGACGGATTGGGTCGATGAGATCCTCACGACTTCGAAAACGAAGCCCCAGGATGACAGTGTTAAGTTATTCATTGTAAATGGCTTTTAAAGGATAAAAAAACGGGAAGAAAATAAAAGTTAGGTATGATAATATTAATTTTAAAATATTAATTATTTATTAGGAGGAAACCATGGAAAGACCAGTTATCTATTTCGATCGAACCGGTCCAGAAAACACCGATCTCACCCTACAGGCAGCACGAAAAAGAGCTCTGGATTTGGGAATTTCTAACCTTATTGTTGCTTCAACTCATGGAGATACCGGTCTTAAGGCCTTAGAAATTTTTAAAAATACGAAAATCCAAATTATTGTCGTTGGAATTTCCTTTTCTTATAAAAGTGAGGGGTGGGATATGAGCTCTTCCGTTCGAAAAGAGTTAGAAGATCAAGGAGCAAAAATTGTAATATCTCATCATGTTTTAAGTGACGATATAATTGGGGGAGTGTCCGAACAAGGAATACCCCATCCACATAAAATCATTGCTGAGACACTTCGCCGATTCAGTCAGGGGGTGAAAGTTGCTGTTGAAATAACCATCATGGCAGCCGAAGCAGGGGTGATTGATACTGATCATGAGGTCATCTCCATTGGTGGAACTCATCAAGGAGTTGATACCGCTCTGGTGGTCAAACCATCCTACGCCAGGAATTTTTACGATTTTGAAATACGTGAAATTATCGCCAAGCCACGAATTCCAAAAGAGAAATAACACTACTGTTTTTTAGGGGAGGATCAGCGGGTGAATGTCGTTGCCATATATGGGAGCCCCCGTCGTGGTGGGAATAGTGATGTAATGTTAGATGTTTTTTTATCTCCTGTTCAACCAACTGATACAATTATCAGAATTATTCCTTCAGAAATGAAATTCAGTCAATGTAAGGGTTGCCGGGCTTGTGAGAAAACCGGTGTTTGTGTTATCGATGACGAAATTAAAACAGTTTCAAACCATCTCCTTCAGGCTGACCGAGTCATTATTAGTGCTCCAATCTTTTTTTATGGATTTCCCAGTGCTTTAAAAGCCCTAATTGACCGTTCCCAAGTTCTTTGGTCGCGTAAGTATCTTTTAAAAGAAGATTTGAAACCAAAAATGGGATTTCTCTTAGCCATTGGCGCAACCCAAGGTAAAAAATTATTCGAAGGGGTTATTTTAACCAGCCGCTTTTATTTCGATGGTTTTAACTGTAAATACCAAGGCGAGGTGGTCTTTCGAGGATTTGACAAAAAAGCTGAAATTAAAAATTGTCAAGCTTGCTTGGAGGAAATAAAAAAAGCAGCCCAAAATTTTTTCTATTCAGAAAATACCATCAAATGATTTCCCCATTAAATGGGAGAAAAAGTGAATAATTCCCCTCTTTGGAGGGGTGCCGCTTTGCGGCGAGGAGGGTGTCTTTCGGTCTTTTCTGGTTATCCTGAGAAAAGAGTAAAGAAATATATATAAAAAGATGAGATCCTCACGGCTTCAGAAAACGAAGTCTCAGGATGACGCTGGTAGCATCAGATGAGATTCTCACGTCGCACAATACGCTCTTCTGAATGACAGAGAGGATAGAAGAGATTGCCACGTCATCCAACTAAATATCGGTTGAACTCGTCGCATTCAGGCTGTGTCACAATCCCTTTTGTACACCAAGAATAACTTGAAAGCGTAGAAAACAGCACATTTATCTTCAGTTTTTGGTTATTTCTTCCCAATATTACTGTTAAATAGTAGTATAGGTGGGGGCAAATAATTTACTAAATAATTGTGACACAGCCTGAATGACATTTTAAGATAGATATTTTCATCCTTATTTGGTGCTGCCAAACAATAAGATTTTCATGTAATTTTAAAAACCAATAAAAATGCGAGCGATTTGAAAATAGAGAAAAACACCGATCATGTCAACAATGGTAGTAATCACTGGAGTTGCTGAAAGAGCAGGATCAAATTTCATTTTTTTCAAGAAAAGAGGGAGAATAATACCTATCAAATTGGAAACGAAAACGACCACCCAGATTGAAAATCCTACGATAACTCCAATCGTGGAGGATTCTCGAAGAAGAATTACCCTAAAAAAACCTACTAATCCAAGTAGGCCGCCTAAAATACTTCCCACTAAAGATTCCTTTAAGGCAATCTTAAAAATATTTCTTGAATCTACTTGATTGAGTGCGATTCCTCGTACCATTATTGTTGTGGACTGACTGCCAACGTTTCCCCCGGTATTAATTAAAGCAGGTATAAAAAAAGAAAGCGAAACGACGGTTTGAATGAGAGCTGATTGGTTTTGGATTATTAAACTGGTGACCATTCCTCCTAAGAGTAAAGCCACCAACCAAAGAATTCGATTCCGGACTTTTTGTGATACAGTAGAGTGGAGGTATTCGTCTTCAGTAGTTTGAATGGCGGCCAATCGATGGATATCTTCAGTAGCTTCTTCTTCAATAATGTCGATAGCATCATCAACGGTAACAACACCGACCAGTCGTTGCTCATGATCAACAACTGGTAAGGATAACAGGTCGTATTTTTGAATATTCCGGGCTACTAATTCCTGATCATCGTCAGTAGATACAAAAACAACGTCGGTATCCATAATTTCAGTGACTTTTTTTTCTGGAGGAGAAAGTATTAAATCGCGAAGCGTTATTGTCCCGATGAGATGCCTTTGGATATCAGTCACATAGGCTGTATAAATCATGTCTTCGGGAGGCGAGAGTTTTCGAATTCTTTCCAATGCTTGGGTTATGGTGTAATTTTCTTTCAAATCAATATATCCGGGATTCATGATTCGACCAGCGGAATTTTCGCGATATCCCAAAAGGAAACTTGCCATATTCCGTTGATCGGGGTTCAATAGATAGAGTAACTTTTTTACTACTTTCGCCGGTAATTCATCTAAAAGCTCGGTACGGTCGTCTGGAGACATAAAATTTAATATTTCAGAAACTTTATCGTCAGTAAAACTGTTTAAAAGATTTTCCTGTCGCTCGAAATCCAATTGCTCAAAAACAGCAATTGCCATATCCTTTTTTAATAATCGGAAAAGAACAACCTGATCATCCCGGTCAAAAAAGGTCATCAGTTCCGCTACGTCGGCGGGATGAAGGTCGTTAACCAGTCTTTTTATATCAAAGAGCTTTTTTTGCTCTAAGAATTCATTTATTTTTTTTGTTAATTCTTCCAATTCATTGACGATTCCGGTTGGCATTCATAACACCTCCTTTTGATTACTTTATATTGGTAAGGAGTTAAAAAATAAATCATTTTTATAATTATAACGGAGAACTTGACTTTGTTCATTTAGAAGCGTATTTTTTCAGCATGACTTTTTTTGATAGTTAGGAGGATTCAATTGATCTACCTTCTTAAAAAAAGACTTAATGAAAGCGAAAAAGACGGGCTTTCCAAAAAATGGAAAGAACAAGGGATATCTATCTATTTTGTCGATGTCGAGAAAACCATACTTATATTTGAAGGAAATATATCGCCATCAGGTTTAATCGACCCGGTATTAATTGAGGAAATCATTGAAATAAATACTCCCTATCAGTTAGCCAATCGTAAGTTTAAACCAGAGGGGACGACAATTCAAGTTGGTTCTGTGGTTATTGGAGGGAGCAACTTAACCATTATTGCTGGGCCTTGTGCGGTGGAATCAAAGGAAAGACTATTTAAAACAGCCGAAATTGTTAAACAAATGGGTGCTCATATCCTTAGAGGAGGAGCTTATAAACCCCGTACTTCACCTTATAGTTTTCAAGGCTTAGAAGAAGAGGGCCTTAAAATTCTTGCTCAAGCTCGTGAAGAATTTGACCTTCCCATAATAACCGAAGCTACCAGTCCAGAAAATGCTGATATCGTTGCCCAATATGCTGATATCATCCAGATTGGAACAAGAAATATGCAAAATTTTGAGCTTTTAAAGAAAGTTGGAAAGCTCGGCATGCCTGTTCTTCTCAAAAGGGGAATGTCGGCAACTATAGAAGATTGGTTAAATGCAGCTGAATATATTCTGAGTTTTGGCAATTTTAAGGTTATCCTTTGTGAACGTGGTATTCGAACCATCGAACGTCTTACCCGGAACACGCTTGATTTAACTGCTATACCTTTGATTAAAGATCTCAGCCATCTCCCAGTTATTGTAGATCCAAGTCATGGTACCGGACTGAGAGAAAAAGTAATTCCTATGGCTCGAGCGGCAGTTGCCTGTGGAGCCGATGGTATAACTGTTGAAGTTCATCATGAGCCGGATAAAGCTTTATCCGATGGTCCTCAAAGTTTGTATCCTGACCAATTTCGCAAATTAATGAATGATTTGGAAATTATTAGCGTATTAACCGGTAAAGAGATTGTCAAACACCATGTCGTTCGTGAACAAATCTTTATTCCTGCTCAAAATCAAACTTCTTTATCACCAAAAGTAGCTTTTTTGGGCAAAAGTGGGTCCTTTAGTTCACAGGTAGCCCGGAAAATTTTCCCTGATAGTTCAGATTATATAAACTGTAATAGTTTTCGTCAGATTTTTGAAGAAGTGGTTTCACGAAATGCCAGTTATGGAGTTTTACCCATAGAAAATACTATAACTGGAAGTATTCATGGGAATTATGAACTTTTTCTCGATTACCCTGATGTATTTATTGTCGGAGAAAGAATCATTAGAGTTTCACAGCATTTCGCAGTTTTCCCTGGAACAACTCGAGAAAATATCCAGGTACTTTTTGCCCATCCCCAGGGGTTTGCTCAAAGTAGCCGATTTTTAGAATCAATGAAAAACGTACGGATTATGGATGTTGGAAATACCGAAGAAGCAGCTCGTAGGATTTCAGAATTTGGTTTTGGAGGAGCTGGTATAACCAGCCAAGAAGCAGTGGAAAAATATCATCTTACTGTTTTAGAAGAGGACATTGAAGACAATATTCGTAATTTTACCCGGTTTATAATTTTGTCTCAAACTTTTAATCCTTCAATCGAAGACGACAAGGTCTCAGGAGTTTTTATATTAAAAAACCAGCCGGGGGCTCTCTTTCAAATACTTAAAATCTTTGCCGATGCAAAGATTAATATTGTTAAATTAGAATCTCGTCCAATACCAGGAAAACCTTGGGAGTATCTTTTTTATGCCGATTGGGAAGGAAACATTATAGAAGATCGATATAAAAAAACTGTTCAATCTTTAGAAAAACACACTTTATTTTTAAGGATCTTGGGGAGCTATAAAAATATCTGGAAAAAATAATAAAACACTTGAATATCATTTTAAAGTTGGATAATATAACAAAGATATTTCGACTGAACGGTCAGTTTAAAAGGGAGGCCCACTCATTGTGAAAAAATTAGAAGATTTCATCGTTCGTTATGCCTGGCCAATATTTATTGTAACAATTGTAATAACGATTATTTTCGGTATTCAATTTCGTAATATACGCTTTGAAGATGATTTCACCAAGTATGTCCCTGAAAGTGATGCCCAAGTTTCCTTTTATAACTCCTTAGAAGATAAATTTTCCAGTTTTCAGAAAAAATCAATGATCATTGCATTGGAATTTGATGATCTATTCACTCCCGAGAGCTTAAACACATTAGAACAAATAGTGAATGCAGTTGAAAAAGTCTCTGAAGTGAGAAGTGTTTCAGCGTTAACCAATATGCCCAAAATTATTCCTACTGAAGAGGGATTCAATGTCAAAGAAGTTGTTGAAATTCTTCCACAAACCATCGAAGAAGCCCAAGAGCTCAAATCTGATCTTCAAGATGACGAGTTAATCTGGGGTAAAATGGTGACTGAAGATGGAAAGGCAACCATTGTCTCGATTTCTTTTTTTAGCACAGTTGACGA
>NZ_DAOLQM010000124.1:0-6146 GCF_035418125.1 Atribacter sp.
AATTAGTGCTGAAGTTGTTGATCTGCAAACTCTTTCTCCAATTGATAAAGAGACTATTTTCCAATCAGTTCAAAAAACCGGAAAGTGTCTTACAATTGAGGAGGATTGCAAAAGCTCGGGTTTTGGGGCTGAAGTTTCGGCTTTGATTGGAGAAGAATGCTTCGATTATTTAGATGCTCCGGTTCGAAGAATTGCTGCAGCTGATGTCCCAGTACCTTTCGCAGCTTCTCTTGAATTTGAAGCTCTCCCCGATGTGGATAAGATAATGAAGACCGCAAAAATAATGCTCTCTTAATGAATTTTGTTCTTCTGGGTGCCTTAAACTAAAAAACGGGTTATCATGATGAATATCTATATTATACCATGATGATAGTACTTGCCTCCTCTCATTAGAGAAGAGGAGGTAAGTATTTACTGAGTTTTAAAATTCCTTTCCCCTAATGTGAGAGGGCGAAATTGCGGGGAAAAAAGTATCATTGCTTTTTTTCCGTCTCAAGACACGCTACTCAGTCGTCATTGGCCATTATTTTTTGTGTATTTCTGCAACTACTGCTTTGGCACCGGTCAAAAGCATATTCATATCGCTATTGACCCAGAAAAATTGAACTCCCTCCGATATCCAACTTTTTGCTAAACCGGGATCGGCATAAGCCACTCCGGAGGGAATTTTATAATCCCGACACCTTTGAATCACCTTTCTCATTAAGGAAAGGACGTCTTTATGAAAGAATTCACAGGGATGACCTATTGAAAGAGAAAGGTCAGCCGGGCCGATTAGAATCACATCGATTCCCGAGATGGAAAGAATGCTGTCTAAATTCTGAACTGCTTGCTGGTTTTCAATTTGAACAATGAGCAGAGTCGTATCATTTTGATCTTGAATAAAGTCAGCTGGAGTAGTTGGGCAATAACCTACTGCAGTTCCTCCCGGATAAAGGCCTCTTTTCCCTTTAGGAGGATATTTCATAATCTCAATGACTTGGTGGATTTCTTCGGCAGAAGTGATTCGAGGAACGACAATTCCTCGAGCGCCTTGGTCAAGATTTCGGCAAATTACTTCATAATCAATGGCTGGAATACGAACCAACGGTGAAATGCCACAATTTCTTGCCATTCGATATATTTGAGAAGCCTCGGAAATTGTAAATGAAGTATGTTCCATATCAACTACAATAAAATCCAACCCAGCGGCTGCATATACTTCGGCAATGGCTGGAGATCGAACTTCGTTTACTTCACTTCCAACAACGATTTTACCTTGTTGTAGATTTTTTCTAAGATTTTTAATGTCCATTTTTTGATCCATCCTTAACCGGTTATTCATTATTTACAGAAATTTTTATAAATTCGTTTTCATATTATACGATATTACCTATTTTTTATTATGATATAGATATAATTTATTTATCCGGTTAATACATATCACCCTCTTCCCAACCTTCTCCCATTTTTTCTTTCCCAAATGATCTTTATCATCCTCATATGAATTTACAAATGATCATTAAATTTTTAATATTTAGAAAAAGAACTTTCAAAACCAGTTATTTTTTCTTGACAAAAGAACTAAAAGGTCAGATAATATAAATAATAATGAAAACCATTTTCAATAAGATGCATAAAAGGAGCTCATAGAAAATGCGAAAATGCTGGTGGCGAGGGAAATTTGAAGGAGCAGGTTTGCGATTGACCTCACCACGTTTGGCAATTATCGATATTCTCAGTAAAACAACTACCCACCCCAGTGCGGAGGATATTTATCTTAGCCTTCGACAAAAATTTAATAATGATAATATTGGGCTCACTACAGTTTACCGGACTTTAGAAATTTTAGTGAATATGGGAATTGTTTATAAATTTGATTTTGGTGACGGTCGTACACGGTACGAACTTTCGGAGGGACCGGATGGTTATCATCATCACCATCATTTGGTTTGTACCGGATGTGGTCGAATAGTAGATTATACCGACTTTATTGATGAAGAAAAAGAGTTGCTGAATCGAACTGAAAAAGGCCTTTCTAAGAAATACCATTTCCAGATTTACAAGCACCTTATTCAATTTTATGGCTTATGTGAAAACTGTCAGCTGAATAAATCATAGATTTTTTTTCTTTTATAAATGAAAATGGTTTTCAATAGCAATAAAAGCGAGGTGTATGAAATGCCCGGAATTGATGGCACCGGACCTTTGGGTTTAGGACCGATGACTGGATGGGGAAGAGGTTATTGTGTAACCTCTCTTGGCCCACATCGTAACCAGTTTTGGTTAGGAGGTTCACCTAGGTATTTCGGTGGACGTTTTCTGGGTCGGTTTGGTCGGGGGAGAGGTCGTGGGTGGCGACATTGGTATTACGCTACCGGATTTCCCGGATGGGCAAGAGTCCAGTATGGTTATCCTTTAGTAGGACCAATGGGATATTATTATTCACCGAGAGGCAATTATTATTGATTGAATAAAGGAGGTATTTTGATATGCCAAGAGGAGATGGAACCGGACCAATGGGCATGGGGCCCATGACGGGGAGAGCAGCTGGATATTGTGCTGGTTATGATGTACCAGGATACATGAATCCAACATTTGGAAGATTTGGATTTGGACGTGGTTGGTTTGGCCGTGGGGGCGGTCGTGGGTGGCGACATTGGTATTACGCTACCGGATTTCCCGGATGGGCAAGAGCCCAATATTATAATCCGCCATTTGGACCTGCTTGGGGAAATGTTCCACCGCCAACAAGTCCACAGGAAGAAGCAGAAGTATTAAAAGAACAGGCTGAAATTCTCAAACAACAGCTGGAACAAATCGATAAGCGAATTGAAGAACTTCAGAAAAGCGCCCCAAAAGATAATATATAGAATAAAAAGGAGAGAGGGGTCTCCCTCTCTCTTCATACCCTAGTATTGGAGGTTTTTTAATGAAAAGAATTGCGATATCAACCGATGGAGACCAGGTATCACCTCATTTTGGTCGTTGCACTTCCTATACTATTATTGATTTAGAAGATGGGAAAGTTTTAGCTCAAGAAGTTATTGAGAATCCCGGTCATGAACCAGGATTTCTGCCTCAATATCTTCATAAAGGTGGAGTTAATGCGATCGTAGCCGGAGGCATGGGCCCTCGGGCACAAAATCTCTTTCAAGAAGTAGGGATTGATGTCTATCTTGGTGCAGAAGGACCAATTGATGCAGTTATTGAACAATTACAGAAAGGGACTCTCATTGCTGGCGAAAGTTCCTGTACTCATGAACATGGTTCAGGAAATGGAGATTGTGATCATCACCACGGTTAAGCTCCCGGGGTTAGGTCTTGATTCTTGAATTTATAAATAGCGGTGACATTGAAGAATTGAGAAGAGAGGCTGATCTTTTCCCATTATAGTTGAAAAGAGAAAGGAGTAGCTCTCTTATCACCGATATGGAAAAGTTAATTGGGCAAGTGTGAGAGTAAATTCCTTTTCACAAATTGATTAAGGAAGGATGGATACACAATGAAAATCGTAATTACTTCTAAAGGAAAGACACTTAAAGATGACCTCGATCCCAGATTTGGCCGATGCCAATATTTTTTAATTGTTGATAATGAAACTAATGAGGTGGAAGCCATTCCCAATCCACAGGTTTCGGCGGGGGGTGGAGCTGGAATTCAAACCGCTCAATTTATGGTGGATCGAGGAGTTAAAGCGGTATTAACAGGAAATATGGGCCCCAATGCATCAAAAGTTCTGAATGAAGCAGGAATTAAAGTCTATATTAATAATAGCGGGACAGGAGAATCGGTACTCAATGATTTTAAAAATGGAAAGTTGACTCCTACAACTCAATCAAATGTTTCTTCTCATTTTGGTTTGAAATAGTTGAAAAGGAGGATAAAACGATGCGTGGATTAGGAAATCGATCTTCAGGTGGTGGAGGAAGAGGAATGGGACGAGGAGGTGGAGCAGGTGCCGGTCCAAGTGGGAGCTGCGTATGTCCACAATGCGGAACCAAAGTTCCACATCAACCAGGCATCCCCTGTTTTCAGGTTAAGTGTCCTCAATGTGGGACAAATATGGTTCGTGAAGGTATAAAACCATCATGAAAATTGCAGTAGCCAGTGGAAAAGGAGGAACTGGGAAAACCCTCATCGCGACGAGTTTGGCAAAAGTTATTTCACGATCAAAATCGGTGATATTTCTTGATGCAGACGTAGAAGCACCAAACGCTCATTTTTTTTTAAAACCCGACTTTTTTGAGAACCAAATCGTCACCTCGTTTACTCCTTTGGTGATAGATGATCGATGCGATGGTTGTGGAAAATGTGTTGAATTTTGTGCTTATAGTGCGTTGGCTTTGGTGAACAAGAAAATACTTTTTTTCCCGGAGCTTTGCCATAGTTGTCAAGGATGTCGGGTTGTTTGTCCTCAAGCAGCTATTGAAAAAGATGAATCCGTAAAAGGTACTATTGATAAGGGGAAAACCTCGGATGGTATTGATTTTCGACGAGGAATTCTGAATATTGGGGAGCCAAGATCTCCTGTGGTTATTAATGTTTTAAAAAAGAATCTTCCCCAAGAACCGAATCAAGTTATTATTATCGATTGTCCACCTGGAACCGGGTGTGCACTCATAGCAGCTGTTGAAGGTACTGACTATTGTTTGTTGGTTACTGAGCCTACACCTTTTGGCTTCTCGGATCTTAAAATGGCAGTTGCCGCTATCGAAGAGCTTCATATTCCATTTGGAGTCATAATTAATAAACAGGGTTTAGACGGAAATAAAACCGAGGTTTATTGTCGAGAACAGGGTATAGATATTTTAGGGAGGATACCATTTGAAAGATCGATAGGTGAAAGATATGCCCAAGGTATGACCCTCGTAGATGGTGAAAATAATTATGTACATGATCTTCTTGCTATTTTTAAAAAGATCGGAACTCAGAGTTAGGCTTCGTTTCTATCTTGACCAAGTTTCCCCCCTCACCTTAATCCTCTCCCACCAGGGGAGAGGAAAAAAGAAAAAAATGGGAGAAGGTCAGGATGAGGGTGCAAGTCCAAGATTCGACACACCACGGCATGTCACTACATTAATCGGGCACGATAAAGGCTGAGGGGGCGAGGGGGGAGAATGGGAGAGGGAGCGAATGAAAAAAGAATTAAGGGATAAAAGAAAAAATTTCAAGATGAGATCCTCACGCGGGAAAGCACCAATCCGGATGGCACCTTTTTAAAATTCTTTGGTAGGGACTTGATTTATCAAGCTCGTGGGGTTTTCGAAATAAAAATAAACTATTGTGCTTAGAGAGGTTTTAACTATGAAACAAATTGCAATACTAAGCGGGAAGGGTGGAACCGGTAAAACATCAGTAACCGCCTCATTGGCATCATTAGCAAAAAAAAGAGCGGTTCTTGTCGATGCTGATGTTGATGCTCCCAACTTAGCATTAGTTGCTGATCCCGAACAGTTTTTTCATCAGTCTTTTGTTACCAGCAAAAAAGCTCTGGTCCATCCCGATCGGTGCCAGCAGTGTTTAGCTTGTTTAGGCCCCTGTCAGTTTGATGCTATATCTCTTTCGTTTGATTATCCATATGTTAATCCAATAAAGTGTGAGGGTTGTGGCCTTTGTGCTTACCTTTGTCTAATTGAAGCCATTACCATGGAACCTCATACCAGTGGCTTCCTGTCGGCATCGAAAACCCGGTGGAAAAATAATCTCTATCACGGGAGATTACTACCAGGTGGTGAAAACTCCGGAAAGATGGTTACAGCAATCCGTGAAAAAGCGGAAAAATATGCCAAGGAAAATGGGGTTGAATTCATATTTATCGATGGTGCGCCCGGCATTGGTTGTCCAGTGATAGCCAGTATCACCGGTTGTGATCTAGCTCTTTTAGTGACCGAACCCACTTTAAGTGGAATTCATGATTTGGAAAGAATATGGGCTTTAGTCAAACATTTCCAGATAGAAGCATGGGTAATGGTGAATAAATCTGATTTAAGTTTAGAAAATACCAATAAAATTAAGAAATTTTGCCAGGATAATAACCTTCCTTTAGTAGCTGAAATCCCCTTTAGTGATGATGTTGTAAAGTCAATGACCATTGGTTTGTCTACTTATGAATATAATCCAAAGAACATTTTTTCTCAGCAGATAATGAACATATGGAATCAGTT
>NZ_DAOLQM010000125.1:0-6132 GCF_035418125.1 Atribacter sp.
CACCTATTTAATGGTTACCCTCAAAAGTCATCTCGGTACTCACGTTGAATGTCCCAATCATTTGCTTCCACACGGAAAAGACATTACAGAATTTCCCGCAGAAACTTGGTTTGGAAGAATGGTATTTTTTAAATTTGATCTTCCCCCTCGAAAACCTATTAACCGCAGCCTCTTAATAGATATGGACCAAGGAAGGTTAAAAGGAAAGGATATTGTTCTTCTCCATAGTACGGCAACCAAAAAAGATGAAGTCCCTCAATTAACTCCGGAAGTTGGACACTATTTTCTTGAGAAAAAGGTTAAAATGGTAGGGTTTGATACTTCAATCGGATTTGCCTTGCCGGCAAAGGGGAATACTCATGATATCTTGCTGGAGAACAATGTTCCCCTGCTTGAATGGGTTATCAACTTGGATAAGCTTCAACAGGATGTTTCCTATCTCATATCGTTACCAGGATTGAAGGTAAAAGGCATGGATGCATCACCAGTTTGGGCGGTGGTGCTAGAAGGGATGGAAGTTAGGTAGCTTTTTCCAAATCGAGTAAATGCTCCAGTTGCCATTGACGTTCCTTGACGGTATTTGTATAAGCTTGGTTTAGATTGGAAGAATAGAACACAGCCTTAGCAGCATACGATGCAGCGTGGACTGCATGACTGGCAACATGAGCTGTTGAAGCTGCCTGACCGGCAGCGCGAGCAGCAAATTCAGCAGCTTGATTATTCGTTTCCCGTGCTGCAGCATGAGCGGCGAAGGCAGCTTGACGGACATCGTGCACCGAAATTTCACCACGAATCCAAGCTTGTCCTGCTTCGATAGCGTTTCGCGGTCGATTGTCATTAACATGAATATCTTCAAAATATGGGAGGACCCGTTGAGCACAATCGGTTGCCCAGATCACCAGGGTTTTATGGTTCTGGTTATTCGCCAGCTTAAGAAGCGACATTTTTAATTCCGAATTATCTTTAAAATTTATTGTTTTCATTGATTACGAATCAAGGCTTTTCAGCCCTTATCTACAATATTTAACCTCACTAATATATTATACGATTGAAAAACGAAGAAATATTTAAAGTAATAATTAATAAGGATCACCTTGGTTATAATTCTTATTTTATAATGTGGTAAAATAAATTTAGTATTAGTTAATATTTCTATTTAGGAGGTTTAATCAAACCGACTAGAATAAGAAATCATTCAGGTCATTGGTTTGAATCAATTTTAATAATTTGGGTTAGTTAACAGCCAGTTGTAATAAAAAATATGATCTTTTTTCCAAATTTGACAGATATCTTTGTGAAAAGTTCTTTGTACTGTTTTTAAATATAACCATACCTCTCTAATACCCAAATTTTATAGAATATCCACGGCTCATAAATCACAACTCTTTTGAGTAGGAAATTACCCAACCTTAAAAAAGATTTAACTATCACTATGAAAAATATTAATAACGTTTAATCTATTCATTTAACGTTGGTTCTATATATTGAGAGATCCTCATGCCATGTTAGCAGTACCAGATGAGGATGGAAGCCTAAGATTCGGAATGCCATGACAAACCACTACATTAAAAAAAGACCAGGCGCAATAAATACGCCCCTCTATTTTTTTAAATCTTTTCAATTTACGCCGTGGGCAGAAATAATGTTGCCATTAACAAAGTAGAACAAAGATCAACTTAAAGGAGGTGGTAATAGCATTTAACTGATAATTTTTAATTATTGTTTAGATTTATTTACATATTACAATAACAAAAGGGGGATAAAAAATGAAAAAGTGGAGTGCTTATTTTTTTGTGATACTTTTCACTGTTTTTTTGGCTACCGGAACCGTTTTCTCGGCTGGTGAAAAAATAACAGTTTGGGTTGGCGGACATGTAGTTGAACAAGAAGAGACCTGGAAAGAGGTTGTCGCCGATTTTACCCAACAAACCGGAATTGAAGTTGAATATCAGTTGATTGGCTTCGAAGTATATTACGATAAATTAGTGGCAGCCTATACTGCTGGTCAGGGTCCTGATGTCTGTTTTGCTGACTTAGGTGGATGGGTGCCAACTTTTGCTGCTCAGGGATGGCTTGAACCGATAGATGAAATGCTTGAAAATAGTAAAGTCGCCGAGCAGATATGGCCTAATCTCTGGCCAACTGTTACCTATCAAGGGAAACGCTACGGTTTACCTTGGTATACTGATTGCCGATTGTTACTGTATAATACCAAAATGTTCACTGACGTTGGACTTGATCCGAACCAACCACCGGTTACCTGGAATGATCTGCTTGACACGGCTCTCAAATTAACCGATGAATCAAAAAGAATCTATGGTTATGGTGTAACAGGAGCAAAGAGCGAAATTGCGACACTGGCTTACATGATTTTTCTATTTGGAGCTGATGGGGAATTCCTTACCGAAGATTACAGTAAAGCAGCATTTAACACTCCAGAAGGGCTTGAAGCCCTTCAATCCTATACCGAACTTTTTACCAAGCACAAAGTATCTCCTCCGGGTACACTATCCTACACTGAAGATGATTACCGTACTATGATGGCACAAAATAGGGTAGCAATGGCGATTGGTGGACCTTGGTCATTTCCGCTTATAGAGATGGCTAATCCGGAAATAAAGGGAAATTATACGGTTGCCACCCATCCTTACAAAACAACTCCGGCTAGTGTATTGGGCGGTTGGGCATCGGTTATTGCCAAGACCTCGACCCAAAAAGAGGCTGCCTGGAAATTTGTTGATTTTATAACCAGTTACGATGTATGGATGATGTGGATTGGAAAACATAGCGGACCAATGCCTACCAGGCAAGATGTGTGTAAAGATGCACCAACTTTTCAAGCAGATCCAAAATGGCAGATTATATTTGAAACTTTCCCCCATGCGAAAGTACGGCCACCAATACCCCAATATCCTCAGATTTCCGATCAAATCCAGACAATGATTCAAGATGTTTTAACTGGTAAAGCCACTGCTGAAGATGCCCTTAAAAAGGCTGAAGAAGAAGTGAATAAAATTTTAACTCAATAATAATATTGAATTAGGAAAAGGGCAGGGGTATAGGTAAGAAATCTCTACCTCTGCCCAGACTTTCATCAAAGCCGGAAAGGAATTGCAATTTATATGAGTTCAATTATCGGTAATAAGCACATTCTGAAGGACAAAACCGGTTTTCGATCTGATTTGATAAAAAATTCTTTTGCTTACCATTCTATTATTCCCTATGTGGTTTTTATGTTAATTTTGGTTGTTTATCCAGTGGTCCAAAATGTTGTGGTTAGTTTTCAGGTTGAAGATGGGTGGTCTTTCAGCAATTATCGAGAAGTCCTTTCTGATCCACTTTTTTCAGTTGTTACACTAAATACTATTATTTGGACGATAAGTTGTGTAATCCTTGATTTGGTGGTAGGTTTAGGGATTGCTCTCCTATTGAGTCAGGACGTTAAGGGGAAAATGGTCTTTCGAACTATTATTCTGGTTATTCCCTGGGCCACTCCAGATATTGTTGCTGCTGTGGCCTGGAAATGGATGTATAACGATATGTATGGAGTGTTGAATGACATTTTAGTAAAGCTGGGTATTATCAAAGACTATCTTCCCTGGTTAGCGGTACCAACCTTAGCCAAAGCAGCAGTAATCATTGCCAACCTCTGGAAAGGCTTTGCCATTTCGGCCATGTTTTATCTCGCAGCGCTGCAAACTGTTCCTCGAGATCTATACGAAGCAGCAGCAATGGATGGAGCGAACCTATGGCAACGATTTAGTAAAATTACCATTCCGGTCATTCGACCATTTATCCTGACAACGGTTATGCTCACCATCATTTGGACCATTAATTATTTTCCACTTATCTTCGTCATGACCGGTGGTGGTCCGGCCAATGCCACTGATACGTTTGTAACCCATGCCTATCGTATGGCTTTTCGGTTTCTTGATTTTTCACATTCGACTGCGGTTTCCAATATTAATTTTATTATTGTCTTCATTATCGCAATTATTTATACCTTGAGTCTTATCCGGAAAGAGGGATAAATTGAATGAAAAGGAAAAACTGGTTAAAATCCATCGTTTATATTGCCTTGCTCATTATATCGGCAATAATTGTTTTTCCCTTTATCTGGCTCATCATCACTGCATTTAAATCCTACCCCGACATTTATGCCTATCCAATTTTATACCTTCCCAAAAATATCACTTTTGAACACTTTCGTTATGTTTTTGTCAACTTAGAATTCTCAAAATATTTTCTCAATAGTCTGGTGTTAGGAGCAGGAACCGCGGTGCTAACTGTCCTGATATCCATCCTTCCTTCCTACGCAACCGCAAAATTTAATTTTTTCTTGAGAAAGCCGGTTTTGCTTTCCATTTTAGTGTGTCAAATGTTTCCTCAAATCGTTTTCGTCGTCCCTTTTTTCTTATTATTAAAATATACTGGTCTCATCAATAGTTATTTAGGAACCATGATTGTTTACCTTCCCTTTACCACTCCCATTGCGGTTTGGATGACCAGAAACTTTTTTGCCGATATCCCTCAATCTCTCGAGGAGTCAGCACTGATCGATGGTTGCAGTCGATTTCAGGCTTTCTATAAAATCAGTCTTCCCTTGGTTATTCCCGGTATAGCATCGGTGGGCATTTACGCTTTTATTTTTTCTTGGAGCGAGCTCATGTTCTCGCTTTCTTACCTGACTTCCACCGATAAGCAAACCGTTCCAGTTTTTCTTTCCCTGTTTATTGGTCAGTATCAAACTCGATGGGGTCCTCTCTTTGCTGGATCGGTGGTCGCTGCCTTGCCACCGATGATCGTTTTTGGTTTTTTGCAGAAATATTTTATTAAAGGATTAACGAGCGGTTCGGTCAAAGAGTGAGGAATACACCGATTTCGGAGAGAGAACGAAAGGATTATGTTTTGAATAAAGCTATAGAATTGAGGTTTTGTTGAGTTGAAAAGACATTAAAAAATTAGAAGTATTATAATAGAAAAACCTAAAGAAAATATTAAAAGGATGCTCTCTAATGAGGAGAAAATGAAAATAAAAGAGACAATTATTGTTCAATATGTATCATTCGCGACTTCATTTTCAAGAAAGAATAGTATAGTTGAAATTCATAAAATATCGATTTGAATTCTGGTAGACGACGATACCGGAAAGATTCTCCTTACAAATACCGAGGTGGACAAAAAAGTGAAAATTACCGTCATCTATGGGCAGTCACATCGGGGAAGCAGTTATCATATTACACAACATATACTTGATAAAATTTCGAATACCAATAAAGAAATCTATGAATATTTTATGCCCAATGATACGCCGAGCTTTTGTGTTGGTTGTTACCAATGCATTATGAAAAGTGAATATGCCTGTCCTCAGGCAGAAAAAGTACAAAACATTGTTGCTTCTATGGAAGTATCTGACCTCATCGTGATCAATTCTCCAACCTATTGTCTTGAAATGACTGGTCAATTGAAAACTTTTTTCGATCATCTGGGTTATATGTGGTTTTCTCATCGCCCTAAGCCGGTGATGTTTCAGAAGATTGGTATTGTTATTTCAACAGCTGCCGGAGGAGGATCGAAGAAAGTGGCCAAATCTATAGCAAAACAGCTGTTTTGGATGGGAGTGCCTAAAGTTTATCGATTGAATAAAAATATTAAAGGTTCTACCTGGCAGACAGTATCTGACAAAATGAAAGGGTCAATAGACAGGGGAACTACCAAGCTCTCTCGAAAAGTAGAGGCAAATATTGGGAAAGTTCGTCCTGGATTAGGACAAAGATTTTTATTTATCATAATGAGATCGATGCAAAAATCAAACAATTGGAATGAGGTTGATAAGAATTATTGGAAGGAAAATGGCTGGTTGGATAAGAAAAGGCCCTGGTAAGGAGAAATAAATCAAAAATTTATTGCCTGGTGTTTTTTAAATCATTTGTCGAAGCCTGATTTATCAAACCTTCAAATGGATTGACAGAATGGATGTCATGAAACAACCCAATTGAATAGCAACTCCTATTATCTTAGCTTATATCCCGGAAGAGTTTTCATCAGTTCTTTTGCCATATCTTGCATATAGGGATCGATATGAGAAAAGTATTTCCTCAGTCCGCTGCATAGATAATTCAACCCGATTTC
>NZ_DAOLQM010000126.1:0-6121 GCF_035418125.1 Atribacter sp.
GGTGGATGGGATTCTCACGTCGCATAATACGCTCCTCAGAATGACGGAGTGGGTGGATGGGATTCTCACGTCGCATAATACGCTCCTCAGAATGACAAACTAAAAATACGTCATCCTGAGCGGTGCTTTCCCGCGTGAGGATCTCTTCTTTTTATATTTAATTTTGGAAAAGATTTAAAAGGATGAGATACTCGCGTCGTCCGGTAAAAAACACCGGACTCCTCAGTATGACAGACTGAGTGGATGAGATTGCCACATAGTCCAACCAAAGAACGGTTAGGCTCCTCGTAATGACTGAGCAGTATAAAAAATTCAAATCCCTCTAACCCCCTTTTCTAAAGGGGGAACTTTTTTTTCTCGCTCCTCGATGGGAGAGGGTCAGGGTGAGAGGGCCACTCATTTTTATCCTCATCTGGTACCACGAAAGTAGCACGAGGGTCTATTCTGAAAAGCTTCGGGCCTGATAAATCAAGCTCCTACCAAAGAACATAAAAAATATAGAAGGCGCAATTTATTGTATCTAATTAATGTAGTGGTATGCCATGGCATGTATGCAATAGTAGTTTGGAAAAAAATGACTAACTTAAAATATGAAATCTACCGGAAAAAAGATCATATGGTTTTCTCTCGCCTCCTGGTAAAGTCGACATTCTGGTTTTAAGCTGCACTTTTTTCTGTTTCAGATTTTTACTTATTAAAGAGGGTAGATTTTCCTTATCAAGGATAAAAATTTCTTTCTGATTTTAGAGAAGAAACCAACTGAGATTAAATCGATTAGAATTTCTTTATCAGCACACAATTAAGGGAAGTGTTGAAGTCTCAAATTGAATTTTGAATAGCAGGATGATTAGTGATTTATATAGTTTGTAGCTGACTATTTTGTTGAATACTCACTTTTTATTTTCTTTTACGATATTTTATACTGTTAACAATAAATAAGGTTTTCTCAAATGATTTTTCTCTATTTAAAAGTACTTTAAAAACCCTGTTCCCACTTATTATTGAATTCAGGTCTGAAACTCTCATGACAATGATTCCATGATGAGAGGAGGGTGAATATTTAAATATATTTCCAAACCCAAGGTCATAAGTTACTAATATCATATTATTTCTCTGAGCATATTTATAAATTGTTTCGTCATCTTTACCTTTTAAAATTGATTTTCCAACCATTTCCCATTGGAATCCACACTCTTGAATAAGTTTAACTGTTAAAAAAGATACACATTCATCAATGAGAAAAGTGGTCATTTTAACTGTATACTTCTTCTTTTATAATTTCTTTGGCATAGTTGATGCAAGCTAAAATATCTTCTTTGGTAATCTCTGGATAATGCTCATGTATAATTTCTTCAGGAGTTAACCCATCACCCAGAAGACCCAATACTATTTCTACCGAAATACGAGTTCCTTCAATCCGAGGTTTTCCATGTAAAATATTCTCATCAACGGCTATCCTTTCAGCAATTTTCATCTGCATCCTCCCTTATACCGGATAATAATTCATCCGAAAATCTCTCTTATTATATACTGAAAATATAATTATCGGTAATCAATGATTTTGTGGAATTGGGGAATCGTGGAACTATGGAAATGGAAAGGATGAGATACTCGCGTCGTCCGGTAAAAAACACCGGACTCCTCAGTATGACAGACTGAGTGGATGAGATTGCCACATAGTCCAACCAAAGAACGGTTAGGCTCCTCGTAATGACTGAGCAGTATAAAAAATTCAAATCCCTCTAACCCCCTTTTCTAAAGGGGGAACTTTTTTTTCTCGCTCCTCGATGGGAGAGGGTCAGGGTGAGAGGGCCACTCATTTTTATCCTCATCTGGTACCACGAAAGTAGCACGAGGGTCTATTCTGAAAAGCTTCGGGCCTGATAAATCAAGCTCCTACCAAAGATTTTAAAATTGTAAGAGAGGCACGCAATACTATTTACTCCCACCAGTAAAACCCTTCCCAACCATAATTATTGAGGAGTTCGCGGGCTTCTTTTTCAGTTTCGCAATTAACCGAAATAAGCAGGCCTTCGGGTTTTAACGAGTCGATAACCAGGGTTACCTCATCGGGATTACAATAGACGATGATGGCTTTTCCATTGGCTTGAATTTTTTTATAGAGAGGAATCCACTTGGCTACTCCTGCTACACTTTCGCTGGCACCAGCGACCCATTGAATAGCATTTAGTTTGGGGATGTCTAAAATCATATCCAGATGGTGAAGAGCGTCTTTCCCATCTAAATGATAGATGGAGTAGTCTAAATAATTGATTTCTTTGACCAATTCTTCCAGGAAGAACTCCCGATACATATCGGTCGAAATCATCAGAGAGAGGTCATTTTCCACCGGATAAAACTTCCCTGGTGCCCAGAGATTTATCCAAGCAGTCGTTCCTTCTTGTTGGTTTTTAATCAGGTTGTAATAAGTATCCTCATAAACCCGAACCCAAACTTTCCAAAGCAATTCCATGGCTTTTTTGACTCCTCGAGGATTTTCCACCAAATCAAGACATAGATTTTGGGGGCTGCCGCGGAGAACTGCCAGAGAATCCATGCTGGGGTGAATATCGGTTGCTCCTATGAAAAATTCTCCTTGAGAAAGCTGGCCAGCATAGCGGATAAATTCACGGGTTTTTTGCCAATAAGGATTGTCTTCATTGATCTGTAATCGGGAGAGGTTAGAGTAATCGGTTAAAACCGGGTTACCCCATTTTGCCCAGGAAACTGAAATAACATCCTCTTTAATAAAGGAAGGTCCTGTGGCAACCGGTGGAAAAAGATCGGAAAATTCCATTTCTGCTCCCAAATAGGCGGAAAAAACATCGGTTCCAAAGTTGGGGAAATAACAGGGGAAGGCTAAACCTCCGTAAAAAGTAGCTCGGAGTATCTCCCTGGCATTTTTAATGATCTTCTCGGTATCAAATTTTTCTTTTTCAAGGATCCATAAATGTTTTCCAAAGAGAGCTTTTTGTGATCGAGGATCGTCCTTGGGGGCTGATACCCAAAAGGGGATTCGTCCAATGAAATCGTTGTTCCACCAGTGGAGATAATATTTTTTGACGGTTTCCCACAGTTCTTGTTTCATTTCCCTTTTCCTCCATGATTAATATTTTACCGCTCCGGCGGTTAATCCTCGAACCAGGTATCTTTGTGTGGCAAAAGTGATGATAATAGATGGAATCATTAAAATGGTAGCCATTGCAGTTAAACCTTGCCAGTCGACTTGAACAAATCCAATGAATTCTGAAATCACCACCGGTAAGGTTTTGGTGGAAGCTCGGGTGAGAACTAAGGCGAAAAGAAATTCATTCCAGGACCATACAAAAGAGAGAATCGCAGCTGCTGCCAGACCGGGTGCTACGCTGGGAAGCATAATTCGGTTAAAGAGCTGCCAGCGGCTGCAACCATCAATTAAAGCGGCGTCATCTAAATCTCTAGGAATTTGGCGGAAAAAGCCGGCCAGCATAAAAACAATAAAGGGTAATCCATAGGTGGCGTGGGCAAATACCAAAACCTGACGAGTGTCGACCAAACCCAAACGGGAGGCGAATAAAAAGAATGAAGGTAGGAGAGCAATAGGCGGAAACATCCGAGCTGAGATGATGGCTAACGATATCCAATTATAACCGGCAAACCGCCAGCGGGTGAGAGCATAAGCAGCCAGAGCTCCAAAATACATTATTATAAGAGTAACACTACCGGCGACAATAAGACTATTCAGCAAATAACGGCTAAAGTCTTGGAGTTCAAAAACACGCTGATAATTTTCCCAGGTTGCTCGAAAGATAAGGACCGGTTTTTCAGTATAGACATCAACTCTTTGCTTAAGAGAGGTGGTAGCGATCCAAAAGATCGGAAAGATGAAAAAGAGGATAACGCAAATGAGGACAAAATAAAAAAGGATCCAGAAGAGAATTTTTTTATAGGTTACCGGTTTTCTCATAATCAAAGCTACCTTTCAATCTATGAGTTTAATTCCCAATACACATTTCCCTTTTATTTAGCCTGTTCTTGCAACTGGAGCCGAAGGGTTTTGATGAAATACCACGAAAGGGAAAGGACGGCAATGAGAAGAAAAATAGCAATGACTGAGCCCTGACCCATGTTGAAATGACGAAAAGTTCTCTCGTAACTCAAAAAGCCAATGGTTTCTGTCTTGCCTCCTGGTCCTCCGCTGGTCATAACATAGATGAAATCGAATACCCGAAAGGTATCCATAAGGCGGATAACCAGAATGAGCAGAAAATTTGGTGCTAGTAACGGAAGAATAACTTTGGAAAGTATTTGCCAGCCCGTTCCTCCATCGATTCGAGCCGCTTCGATTGGTTCTTGAGGCAGAGCCTGCAAGCTGGTATAAATCACTAAAAAAACGAAAGGTGCGTTTAACCAGATATCGGTTACGATGATAGCCGGAAGGGCTAATTTGGGATCAGCTAACCAAGCTTGCTTAGGTATGCCGAGTAGGCCAACAAAGTAATTGACCGCTCCCCATTCTCCATTATATAAGAACTTCCAGGAGAGAGCAGCGGCGACCGGAGAAATCATCATCGGAAGGAGAATGAGGGAGATAAAAATGTTTTTCCCAGGGAAATCCCGGCTGATCAGGAGAGCGATTCCCAAACCAATTAATAGGGTTAGACAGGTTGAAACCACCATGAAAATAATCGTATTGTTCAGCGATTGCCAGAATAAGGAGTCGGTAAAAACATCGATGTAGTTTTTTAGGCCAACCCAACGTATCGGTTGCTGGGGTTTGTTCCAGAAATATCGAAGGAAAGAAAGACCAATTGTATTACACAAAGGAAAATAAACCAAAACCGCCAAGCTTGCTAAAACCGGTGCGAGCATATAAAAAGGAGTAGATTTTTCGCTATATTGGAAACTGCTTCTTTTTAGCTGGGAAGGAGCTGGATTATGTGCTTTAAACCGCATCGCTTGATTCGCCCTTTCTGCATTAATAAGGTTTAAATGAGTAAGGTTTTAGGACATTAAGAAGCGAGATGGAGACAGGGAGTCCTCCATCTCGCAATTATTGTTTTTAATCGTAGTACCCAGCATCTTCTAAGATTTTACGAACTTTTACCGCAGCCTCATCCAGAGCCGATTTAGCATCGGCTTGTCCGGTAACCACTTTCGAAACTGCTAGGCCCCAGACATCGATGATTGGAGTAATTTCAGGGATACCCGGCCTTTCCTTGGTGTGTTCAAAGCTTAAGTTGACAGCTTCTTGCCAGAGTATTTTGTCTTTTAATTCTTCAACCGTTGATAATCGGTCAACAGCAACTCCAGAGGGTACTAAAATATTATCAGTATTTTCTTTGCTATTATAAAAAGCTAACCACATATAAGCCCATTCTTTATTCTTGGAGAATTTAGATATTGTTCCACCCCATGATCCTAACCTTGGGAAAAGAAGTTCCTTTTTCGGAAGTGGGGCATATCCAACTTTCCCCACCACTTTCGATTGGCTGGGATCTTCCATGGCTGCTCCTAAATACGGCCACATTTGAAGCATAGCCAATCTGCCTTGTTGGAAGGCAGCACCGCTATCGTCATTACCCCAGTTGAGTGAGTCGGGAGGTGAAAATTTCTTGACTGCTTCGGCATAGGCTTCTAACGACGCCACACCAATTTCGTTATTAAAAATTGGATTCCAATTTTCATCGAAGTAGTCTCCACCCCATGACCAGAGCCAAGTACTCCAGGTACTGGAAGCGAATTCACCCTGCGCAGGAGTAGTTGCAAAACCCCAGACATCAGGATATTTGGGATTATTAGTAAACTTTGCGGCGATTTCAAACAACTCATCATAAGTTTCCGGTGGTTTCAATCCTTCGGCTTCAAAAAGGTCTTTCCGATAGAAAAGGATTTGGGTGGTTCCATGATGAGGGATCCAGTAAATATTTCCATCTTGAGAAACCAAATTCACAACACTGGCAGGATAATCTTCGATATCAAACTTCGGTAAGTTGGGGTTATCCCAAAATTGGTTAAGTGGTTCAATGTAGTCAGCATAAATAAACTCGAGTGACCATAAGCCCGGGATAAAGATGATGTCATAGGTTCCTGTCTTGGCGGTGAGATCGGCAATGATTTTTTCATGAAGATTCGACCAGGG
>NZ_DAOLQM010000127.1:0-6095 GCF_035418125.1 Atribacter sp.
AATAGCTGCCGCAGGATTTGCCCAACTGATGGTGAGGTCTGGACTGTTGTAAAAAGCAACCATATCGTTCATCGCTTGAAGGATGAGAGATTTTTCTTGTTCAGTCTTTAACCACGCCTCCTTGATCATCAGCTGTTCATTTATTTCATTGAAAACGATAACTTTTCCGATACAACTTTTGTTTTTATTTATAACTGGAGAACTATAAACACTCAGATAAATATGTTTTTTATTATTCCCCAGGTCAACAATTATTGGATCATTGGATATTTTTTCCAATTTTGACCAAATAGGAATAGAATTTTCAGCTGATTTTCCAATAACTGAATTGGTGAGATTTAAAAAATTTTTTGCTTTTGGATTGATATCAACGATTCGATTAAAAATATCAAGAAATAAAAATCCGACTTCAAGATTATCAATCAAAGTTGATCGAGCAATTGGAACCAGATCGATATATTGATAGCGGAAGGAAAACCAGATAAAAATTAAGACCACAGCACCAAATATTAAGGGGGTCAAATCGCACCCAGAAAAAGCCTCTGGATAAAATATATACAAAAGGTGCCCAAAGAAAGGAAAAATAGATAGTGTCAGAATTTGACGAGCTTTTAAAGAAAATTCTTTCGAAGACTTTAATAGAAAACGGAGATAAAGGAATACCCCAACACCAATTAAAGTATAACTATAAATTACTTCTACCCAAAACCATGGTCCATGAACGAACAATGTTCCCGATCCAAACCATCCTTCTGTTTCTTTTAAACTAGCCCAAAGCCAATGATGCCAACTATTGGTTGCAGCCATAGCCACTGAAATTACCGGTAATATACAGAGAAGAATCATTCTTTTTCGAGTGAGTAATTTTTCCAGACCAGTAAAATTAAAGAAAAAAAAGAATAATAAGACTGGGGAAAATTGAGAACCGGGATATCCAATAGCTGCCCAATAGATTTTGTACTTTAGGGAAGGACTTACATATAAAAAGCTATCAGTAATCGACCAAAGAGCTAAAGCAAAAGCAAGTAAGGCTAAATTGCGGCTTAGTAGTGATTTACGGTTCCATATTATTAAACCAAAAGTAAAAACGATGATGCCTGTTGTCTGAAGAATGATAGGAAAATAATTCAATATTATACCCTGATTTTTTATATAGATTTTAAACAGAGAATGTTTTCATTTTTAATCTTACTCTTTTATTCATTTTTCACTTATTAATTTATCAGCTTTTAAAGCATTTGTCATATTTGAAAAATAATATTTTAAATTGTTTTAATATTGTTCTTCAAGCCTGAACCCTTTCCTTAGTTCAACGTTATTACGCTCTGCGATCTTCGACAATGGCTGTTACTGATAACTTTTAAAAACATGCTTTTTGGCGTTGCGTTGAAGGCTAAGCAATGGTTGAATTTTGAATCAGGGTTTGATTTACTTCTTTTTATCTTCGCTGGTGATGTAAAAAGTCACACCTTGATTCGATGGTTTTGGTTGAGTAAGGTTCTGATTTTCTTTCCGACAATGCTCAAACCAGCTTTTAAATTGATCGATTTTCTCTTTCCCACCAAAGTTGTCATTAAAATGATAGAGCTCATAAAAATTATCGTCAGTTAATTTGCCGTTTTTCCAAGTACAAGAACTAACAAAAAGATGTTCAGAATTTACCAATATTCCTTGAAAATTAGGCAAAAAACGATAAAGTGATAAAGCGATTGACCATTCATGATTGCGAATTTCTTCGTTATATACATCCAGGTAGACATGCAAACTTTCATAGTTAGACTTAGCCAAAGATATCCAGGAAGGATTTATTTTCTCAATTTCTGACCAGCTCGGATCCAACATCACTAACTCAATTTTCAAAGGATTTTTTGGACTATTTTGTAAAATTGGTTTGAGTACATCATCAACCATAACCGAGGCATGCTCCAATGAACTTTCTAGCCACCAAATTGTACAAGGGGAACCTTTTTTAAAGGCATTCATAATACAGTCTTTGATATCTGGCCAGGCAGAATAAAAATTATCATACTGTTGAGGACGTTCTAAAACGGTTAGTCGATTAAAAATTTCAAATAAGATCTGAAGAATGAACCAACCCAGGAGGATAATGGCTGCGATTTGTATGAGCTGGGCAATTAGTCCGGGAATAACTACCAATACAACGCTTAAAAAGAATAGGATATAAACTAATATTCTGCGAAAATCAGAATAATTTCTAAAAAAATTCCTATCCGGTCTCACGGATAACCCCTCCTACCAGAGTTAAATAAAGAATAAATGTCCTGATAGTTATATTATCATTATCGGTATTTAATAACTAATATTTAATGAATCTTAATCTTATTCTAAGAAAATCGCCCTTACCGGCGCTCCGGATGTTCCTTTAACCTTCATGGGGAGAGCAAGAAGAATACCTTCTTTTTGAGTGATTTTCCGAACATTGACAATCGGAGCCAACAGAAGAGCGCCTGACTCAAATAGAGAGCCGAGAAGACTTCCCTTGGCTTCCTCATCATCTTCAGACCAAGAAGCTTCAATACAAGTTAAATCAACTCCTAATAAAGCAATTTTTTTATCGATAATCCACTGAAGGGCTTTTCTATCCAAATTTGGTGAATCAAGCACAAAACCCGGCTTATTCCACTGTTGATCCCAACCGGTACCTATTAACAAGGCGTCTCCAGGATTGAGTTCCGGGGCAAACTGAGTTAATAAATCGACGGTGATCAGAGCTTTTGGTTTTTGAGTGGGGAGTTGAATGACCTTGGCAGGAAGAATGCATTGATTCAGGGAATGCTGATCAAGATTGTTTCCCTTGGTAAGTACGTGAGACCCGGCTTCCAAATACGTTCCCGATATAGTGCTGACCGATATTTTTGAAGCAAAAAATCCTTGGTTTTCAACTGAAGCAATAGTGCTTATAACTACCGGTGGAACAACCTTTTCCATACCTGGCAAAGAATAATAACCCCAAAGATTATTTTCTAATTCTCCAGTTATATCAATAATTTTTCGGTTCTTAAAAAATGATATTGGATTCTCCATAACCTTTTCTCCTTTCTTTTTTGTAAATAAAGAGAGCTGTGAGTTGTGAGTAATAAATAATAAAATTTCATCCTCATTTTAAATGATTGATTTATGAGTAAATATTTTAATTCTTGACCGATTCTACAAAAATGACATAAATATTTTTCTTGAAACATCGGGAACAAATGAAAAGAGATTAAAATTTTGGAAGGCACACCTCCCTGAATCCCCCGTCAACAGGGGAATGAATTCATCAATTCCCCTCCTCGGAGGGGTGCCGTTTTAAGGCGGGGAGGGTGTCTTTACGTCTTCCTGAGGCTTCGCATTAGGAAGCCGTGAGGATCTCATCTTTTTAAATTTTTTCACCCTTTTCTAAAGTAGGAAGCTTTTTTATGGGTTTCTTACTACCAAAGTTCATCATTTTTTTATTTTTTTTTATTCGACTCACGTCTCACTATTCACGACTCACTGTTTTTTAGGAATGAGATTGCCACGTCGTCCAACCAAAAAACGGTTGACCACCTCGCAATGACGGATTTAGATAGGTATTTTCATCCTCATCTGGTACTGCTAAGTAGCATGAAAGTCTATCCTGAAAACCACGGGCATGATGAATCAAGCCCCTACAAGAGAATATAAAATGGAGTGGCGCAATTTATTGCGCCTGATTAATGTAGCGACCTGCCATGGCAGGTCGAATCTTGGTTCTCACCCTCATCCCAACCTTCTCCCATCAAGGGAGAAGGTGCAAAAAATTAAGGTGAGGAAGAATGCAATGGTTGTTACTTTTATCTTTAAAAATTATTTTGCTGTATACCCACCATCAACTGGTAGCACTGCTCCGGTTATAAACGAAGCATCCTCCGATGCCAAGAAAAGAATTGCCTGGGCGATTTCTTCTGGTTGAGCAAATCTCCCCAAAGGGTGCATTTGGGAAATTTGTTGTTTCGCCTTCTCCGGTTCGGATTCTTGTTGGAAAATCCGCTCGATTAAAGGAGTTAGCGTTGTCCCAGGAGCGATGCAATTTACCCGAATGTTATCCTGAGCATAATCAACCGCCATCTGTTTGGTGAGCTGAATAACTCCTCCTTTGGAGGCACAATAAGCAGCTGAGATTGGCCAGCCTAATAAGCCAGAGATAGAAGCAGTATTGACAATAGCTCCGCCACCGGATTTTTTCATAATAGGAATAACGGCTTTGGCCATTAGATACATACCTCGCAGATTAACTGCCATCACCCGGTCCCATTCTTCTATAGGCATTTCATGAACCGAATAAGGCGACTCCACTCCGGCATTATTGATTAAAATATCAATGCCTCCGTAAGTTTTTAAAGATTGATCGATAGCCTTTTCAATCTCTTCTGGATAAATCAGGTTTCCGGAAATAAAAATTCCTCTTCCTCCACCATCCAAGATTTTCTGAAGGCATTTTTCGCCATTTTCGATATCTCGGTCGAAAATGGTTACGATAGCTCCCTGTTGAGCAAACAACAATACAGCCGCTTCCCCAATACCGGTTGCCCCTCCTGAAATGAAAACTTTTTTATTGGCAAATCTCTTCATTGTATTTCCCTCACTCCATTAGCTGTATATCCTCCATCGACAGGGAGAGCGACGCCGGTTACAAAAGAAGATACATCGGAAGCAAAAAAGACTGCTGAAGCTGCTATCTCTTCTGGACGTCCAATCCGGTTCATTGCTGCCATACCAGCAAAAACTCTCCGAGAAGCTTCTGGATCTGATTGCTTTCCAAGGTAAAATCGGAACATTTCAGTATCGATAAATCCGGGGCAAATACAATTTACCCGGATTTTGTACTTTGCATAATCAAGCGCCATTTGTTTGGTCAAAAGTACCATTCCGCCTTTTGAAGCACAGTAAGAAGCTAGTACCGGGTTACCTAATAAACCACGGATAGAAGATATAGTAATAATTGAACCCTTACCAGCCTGCATCATGGCAGGAAGAAGCATCTGGGAGAGAAAAACAAAAGCTTTGAGGTTAACCGAAAGTACGGTGTCCCAATCTTCTTCGGTAATGGTATGAACCATGTCGGGTGAGTGCTGGGTTCCAACCCCACTGTTATAAACTAAGATATCGATATTCCCCAGTTCTGAGGTAGCTTTTCTAACAATGGCTTCAATTTCCTGTTTCTTAGTTAGATCTCCTTGGACTAATATTGCTTTTCCCTTATTATGTGTGATTTCCTGAACGACTTGTAAGCCATTTTCCAAGCTCCGGTTAACATGGACGGCAACTCCCGCACCCTCTTGAGCAAAACGTAAGGCAATGGCTTTCCCGATACCAACCCCAGCACCAGTAATTAGTGCTTTTTTCCCAACTAACTGACCTTCGATATTCGTCATTCTATCCTTTGCCTTTCTCATGAATTCTATCCTGAAAATACTATCAAATGAATTCTTTAATCGGTCATCCTGAGCCCTTGCCTTTTAAGGGCGTGAGGATCTCATCTTTTCATTATTTTAAAAAAATTGACTAAATGAGATTGCCACGTCGCACAAAACGCTCCTCGCAATGACGGAGCAGAAGGTTGAGATTGCCACGTCACTTCGTTCCTTGCAATGACGAATCAGGACAAATTCAAATCCCCCTAACCCCCTTTGCTAAAGGGGGAAATTCATTTATGAATGTGTAATTTCCATCCTCATTTGATGCCACCAACGTGGCATGAGGGTCTATTTAATACCAGCAGCTTGATGAGATTTCTTTTTCAATCTCTTGCCAATCAACGCCTTTGATATTCCCTCTCTGCCAACCACATAGATGAGCAGCAGACCTAAAACGACCAACTGCCAAAAGGGATTTAAATTTAATAAACTAAATCCGTTGGTTAAGAGGAAAAGTGCCAAAACACCCAGAAGAGAACCGGCAATTGTACCCTTACCACCGGTAATAGCTGTCCCACCGATGACTACAGCAGTCACCACTTCGAGAGGTGAATTTAATCCGGCATCGGGGATAATCGCTCGAATTCGAATCGAAAAGAGGAGACCAGCACAAGCACAAATAAAACCACTTAAAATATAAACGGTATATTTTATTCG
>NZ_DAOLQM010000128.1:0-2853 GCF_035418125.1 Atribacter sp.
GATGAGATTACCAAGGTTTCTGAATATGAAGTCTCAGAATAACAAAGAATCGCAAAGGCACTTTTCATGCTACTATGCACCTTGAACTGAAGGAATTGTTGAAGATTAAAAACGCAGAATAATTACCCCGACATTCCCCGTTAACCAACTAAGGAGTAAAATATATAAAAAAGGGTGAAGGAAAGAAAAGACTTCATTATGAATAAAACAGTTTTAATTCCCACCTTTTATGCTTTGACGGCGGCACTGCTTTTTGGACTTAGTACTCCTTTGAATAAACTACTCCTGAACACCATCGAACCACTGGTTCTTTCCGGCTTAATATATTTAGGAAGCGGATTAGGCATTCTCATTTATCGATTGATAAAAGAGAAAAGCCTCTATACTCAAACTGAAGCTAAGCTGCAAAGAGAAGAAATTCCCGTGTTAGTCGCAGCTGTTTTGGCGGGTGGAGTTTTAGCCCCAATCATTCTTCTCTATAGCATTCGGATTACCCCGGCATCGACAGCATCGCTTTTGCTCAGTTTTGAAGGTATTGCAACAACTTTATTAGCGGGAATTTGGTTCGGAGAATATATAGGAAAGAGGGTATGGTTAGCAATTGCCATTGTGACTCTGGCAACCATGCTTTTATCGGTGCAATGGAGTCAGGGGTGGGGATTTACAATTGGGGCTTTTGGAGTGATAGCTGCCTGTTTTATGTGGGGATTGGACAATAACCTCACTAGAAATTTAAGCACCCGGGATCCTCTTTTGTTAGTTTTCGTCAAGGGTTGTGGCGCTGGAGGATTTTCTCTTCTTTTAGCCCGCTTCTTCAACCTCTCTTTTCCCAGTTTTCAAATGATTTTAATCGCAATGGCGATTGGTGTTGTTTCCTATGGGTTGAGTATTGTTTTTTTTATTCTCTCCCTCCGCAGTCTAGGCTCATCCCGCACCACGGCTCTTTATAGCATTGCCCCCTTTGCCGGTTCATTGCTTTCTTTTCTCATATTGGGAGAGCAGCCTCAGCGGGTATTTTACCTTTCTTTTCCGCTCATTCTGGTAGCCACCTTAATTCTCCTCACTGAAACTCATTCTCACCAGCACCTTCACAATGCCTATTCTCATGACCATCGTCATTCCCATTGGGACGGTCACCATAACCATATTCATCCAAGTTTTTTTCAAGAAAAAGATATCGTTCATTCCCACCTTCATGAACACGAAGAAATGGTACACGACCATCAGCATCTCCCGGATATTCATCATCGCCATCAACATAAAAAGTAAATAACCGCTTTTCCGGATGATCCTTTTCATTATCTCAAAAAAAAAAAAAAATGGAAAAAATATTCTCTTCCCTCTTTTTAATTTTTTCATCATGTGGTAAATTACTCAAAATTACATAAGTCATTTCTTAAGGGTGAGTGTTCACCTCCTTCCTCAAAGACGAGGAGAAAATGACAACGACCTCGATGACGAGGGACGTTTGTTCTCGATGGAGAGAGATGCAATTTCTCGACAGGACAATTTCTTGTCTCGATGAGGAGGAATGTAACGTGTCTACCACTAACCCCTTTGCAATAGCGCAAGCCCAGCTTGATAAGTGTGCCGAAATTATCCACCTTGATCCTGCTATTCATGCTATTCTCCGGATGCCCAAGCGTGAAATTCATGTTTCTATTCCAGTGCGCATGGACGACGGTTCGATAAGAGTATTTCAGGGATTTCGTGTTCAATATAACGATGCTAAGGGACCAACTAAAGGTGGAATTCGATTCCACTCCTTGGAAACCATTGATACCGTTCGGGCTCTGTCTGCCTGGATGACTTGGAAATGTGCGGTAATTGATATTCCCTTAGGTGGTGGGAAGGGCGGAGTCATTTGTGATCCGAAAAGTATGTCAACCGGCGAGTTAGAAAGGTTGAGCCGAGGCTATATTCAGGCGATATGGCAGTTTATTGGACCAGATAAAGACATCCCGGCACCAGATGTATATACCAATCCACAGATTATGGCCTGGATGATGGATGAATATTCCAAATGCTCTGGAAAGAACCAGTTCGGAGTCATTACTGGAAAACCGCTGGCTGTGGGAGGAACGGTAGGTCGAGGTGATGCCACGGCTCGGGGTGGTATGTATGCATTACGAGAAGCCGCCGAGGTATGCGGAGTTGACCTCAGCCAGGCGACAGTTGCCGTCCAGGGATATGGAAATGCTGGTTTTTACGCTGCTAAACTAGTACGGGAGATGTTCGGTTCAAAAGTCGTTGCCCTCAGCGATAGTCAGGGTGGAATCTATAATCCTGACGGCTTGGTTCCTGATGCAGTTTTGGAATATAAGGAAAAAACCTGTTCGGTTAATGGTTTTCCTCAATGTGATTCCATCACCAATGGAGAAATCCTCTCCTTAGATGTAGATATTCTTATTCCTGCAGCACTGGAAAATGTAATCACCGACCAGAATGCCGGATCTATCAAAGCTCGTATTGTAGCCGAACTAGCTAATGGACCGACAACTCCTGAAGCTGACGATGTTTTGTTTGAAAACGGAGTTCATGTTATTCCAGATTTCCTCTGCAATGCTGGAGGAGTGACGGTTTCCTACTTGGAAATGGTTCAAAATTTCTATATGTATTACTGGGAGGAAGGCCGGGTTTATGATTGCTTAAACAAGAAGATGACTCGTGCTTACCATGCGGTTCACCTGACTTCAAAAAAATATTCAATCAACATGCGTCAGGCAGCTTATATCGTAGCTGTCGAAAGAGTTGTTGAAGCGATGAAACTAAGAGGTTGGGTTTGATTCTTTGATTGAAATATCTCCCTCTCGTGCTCTTCCTTGGGCATGAGAGGGGTAGTTTGGGGGGGGA
>NZ_DAOLQM010000128.1:2953-6077 GCF_035418125.1 Atribacter sp.
AGAATTGACCAGAATGAATATAAAAGAAAGCAAGCTCCGCCGGGATTAAAGGTTACCTCCAAGGCCTTCGGAAACGGCAGACGAATGCCTATTGCCGCTGATTATTCCTACTGAAATCAATCTCAGCAAATAATTTCACCCTCCTTGAATTTTATTACAAATTTGTGGGTTTGAATAAGATATAATGAAAAAAAATAATGAAATGCTTCTGTGGTATATGCCCGAAAATTGAAATAACCAGAGTTCCAGGTAAGCTTAGATTTTTCAGAATACCAACCGTTCAAAGTATGATTAAGAGGAGGGTCAACCATGAGAAAACTTTTATTGATTTCAATGATGATAGTCATTTCTTTGTTATTCGTTCTCTCGACCGGGTGGGTTTGTGCCCAAAACCAATCCTCAGCTGAAAGCAATCAACAGGACCTTGTAGAATTGGGATTGTCCTATTTTCGCTTGGGAATGTTTTCGGATGCTATTCAAACACTAAAAAAAGGATTAGAGGGAAATACAAGTGACAAAACCGGATGGCAGAGCCTGGCTGCTGCCTATCGAGCCCAGGGTTTATATAATGAAGCCGAAGAAACCTATCAATTGGTTTTGCGATTGGATGATAAAGACCCGTGGGTTTGGTTTGAAATCGGTAATCTTTATTATGATATGAGAGATTACCAGTTGGCAATTGATGCTTATGAAAATTCAATTACTCTTAATAACAGCCAACCCGAAGTACAATACAACCTTGGAAATGTATATTACGATCTGCAGAGTTTTGAAAAAGCCCGGGATGCTTATCTCAAAGCTATTGAGATAGTTCCTCGTTATTTCGATGCATTAAACAATTTAGGCAATGTTTATTATTACCTGAATCAAACCGGAGAAGCTGAAAAAGCCTATTTAGAAGCTGCTGCCGCTCAACCAGGAAGTCCCTTGCCCCATTATAATTTAGGCAATATCTATTATCGGGAACGAAAATACGACCTAGCCATTGAGCAATATAAAGAGGCTTTAGATTTAGATCCGGAATATGTTGATGCTTTAAACAACCTGGGAAATGCTCTTTCGGAATTGGGAAATACTGAAGCTGCCATAGAAGCCTACCAAAAAGTGATTGGAATAGATCCTTATTACGCCAATGCTTATTTTAACGCAGGTTTAGCCTATCGAGATTTAGGTGATTCTCAGAATGCTGTCCTTCAATATCAAAAAGCCTTGGAGGTGGTTCCTGATGATGCTGAAATCTATTACGAATTAGGAAACGTCTATTATGATGAGCAGGATTATCAAAAAGCTGTTGAAAACCACAGCAAGGCAGTTGAAGTTGAGCCAGATTATACTGCAGCTTATAACAACCTGGGTAATGCTTATGAAGCATTGGGAAACTATGAAAAGGCATTAGAAGCGTACAGCAAGGCAGTTGAAATTGATCCCAATTACACGACCAGTCTTTATAACATTGCCAACATTTATTATAACCAGGGAAATTATTATAAATCGATCGATCCATTCCTGAAGGTGGTTGAGTTAGATCCCCAAGACTACGAAGCTTGGAATAATTTAGGGAATTCCTATCTTGAAATTGGAAGAAATTTAAACGCTCTCGATTCTTATCGGAAGGCCTTACGAATCAAACCAGATTATGATATTTCCCATTACAACGTGGGATTGGTTTCGTTGAGACTCGATGACAAAGGAACAGCGATGAGAGAATACGATTACTTATTACCGATCAACAAAAAGTTAGCCGATGCTCTGATGGACGAAATTACCGGAAGGTCAAAAGAACTAGAAGCAGAACCTCAAGAATCGAATAATTAAAGGTTGAGTTTACTGTTTTTCTCCATTCATGGCAGCTTTAGCCGAAGGAGCAACCTGAGTTATCTTTTTCCCGATGGTGAAGAGTACTCGGAAAAAAGTAATAGCTCCCACTATCATAGTTGCAAAAAAGGTTATGAAACGCCAGAATAAAATGAATAAGCTAATTTTTTCCGGACCGGTTGAAGAAAGAAAAACCGAACCGATGGAAAGCTCGACTCCTCCCGATGCTCCGGGAGTTGGTAAGAAGCCGAAAACCAAATATAGGGGGATTTGATTGCCCAAAACTTGTTTTAAAGGAACATAAACTCCGAGTGATTGAAGAACGAAAAAGGCAACCGAAAAAAAACATACAAAGTAAAAACTATAACCAACAATGTTTAAGATAAGGTATTGAGGTTTATTGATAAAGAGAATTCGAAATCCATTTTTAAAGTCAGCAAAGAAATCATTCACCCATTTTAAAACACTATCTTCTGAAAATTTGAGTTTTGGGAAGTGCCGATTGGCGAATCTCATTCCCCAGTGTACTAATCGGTAAACCAAGTCCAATCGATTTAAAAAGAAGAAGAGGAGAAAAATCAAAGTACTATAAAAAATAAGAAAAGAATAGAGAAGATGGAGGAGGATGCCTCTTAAGGTGAAATGGACACCGAGAACCAAAACCAAAATTAGCAGAAGAATTAAAAGAGTGACTTGATAGAGGATACCGCAAATAGCGGTCAGGCAGCCGGCTTCACCCCAGGACATTCCGGATCGATTTAATACCAGCATTTCAGCCGGACTTCCACCGGTAGCGGAGGGAGTTATAGCAGACATGAAATAGCAGGATAATACCCCGGTCAGGCTATTCCGATAAGAAATCGGTTTTCCCCAGGCACGAGTGGTGAAGAATAAACGAAGGGCATCGATTAACCAGGCAGCGATGATTGAAACAAAACCCCCAACCAGCCAGATTGGTTGGAATTGAGAGAAGTCAATTGATACTCCCCGAAAGGATAAAATTAAAAAAATTGCAATAATGGTTCCTAAACTGATGAAAACCGAGATGAGGATTTGTTTGATAAGCTTTTGAGGATTGTAAGTTTGTCCGTCTGACATTTATTCATTCTCCTGTATTCTGCCTCAGAAACCTTGATGGTTATTTATTCATCGGTGGTGGAAATCAGAATTCTAAAAGATTGTACCCTAACAAGTTTCTAACGAAAAGCCCCTTTGAAGAATTTTGTAAGTGATGATGGAGTTTGAATGAGTAGGAGTTTTTCTTATAGTTGAACCTCTGATGATTGTACATTTAGAGAGTATGGCTGGC
>NZ_DAOLQM010000129.1:0-6032 GCF_035418125.1 Atribacter sp.
ATTGTTGGTTATAATTTTAAATGGTTTGGTATATTATAAATAATAAACGACATTTTATAATAACTTGGGCGTGAGATTGTTTTTGAAAGGGGATTTATAAATTGACTGATTTAACCGTTTTTGAGTTAGCACTTCAAAATAAAAATGACATTTATAAATTTTATCTTGAGAAATCAAATCAGCTTCTGAATTTGTTGAGTAAAGAAATTTTTAAGAAAATAATTGAAGATGAATCTTTTCACTTACAAAGGATTCAAGAAGGGTATGAACAAATCAAAAAGGGAGAATTATTTACCAATGGTTCTCGAGAAGGTTTACGGAAATCTTCTCGAGAGTGTTTTGATTCGATCTTCTCTGAAATAGTTCAAGATCAAACCCAATCTTCATCGCTCCTGTTAACCGAAATTGAAATTATCGATCAAGCTATGGCATTGGAAACCAGTATTCATCGATTTTTTGTTACTATTGAAAAAGAAATTGATGATCAAAAAATTAAAGATTTTTTGTCTTTTTTAGCCGGTGAAGAGTACCGTCACTTCAATTTACTTTTTAATACCAGGGAGTATTTAAACGGTTTACAAGAACTTTTTCCCCAGTGTTCTCAAGATTGAGATCAACGTGATTGGTGAGTAGAAAAAAACAAAGATGAAAAAGAGGGAGCTTTATAAAGGAGTTGAAGGATAAATCCGAAAAGGAGTACTTGAATAGGGGTGCTAATCAGTCTCGGAATGATAAGGAGCTTCCAAGGAATATTGAAAATAAAATGAAGAAAAATAGGAGTGAGAATAAATCCAACCAGAATTTGTGTCATTGCAATAGTTCCCCAAATAAGAAACTTGGGTAAATTTTTTACATCATGATATTGAGAAATGATTGAAAAGCTCATAATACCCGGGATAAGACCATATAAAGCTGAGGTTAAAGTGAAGTGAGGCATATAAGGTCCAATGGGACTTAATATATAACCAATTATATCAACCATTGCACCAGTAAATGAGCCATAAAATGGCCCAAAAAGAATACCGGCTAAAATAATCGATAATGGTCCAACACCAATCCGTATTCCCTCGATTCCTCCTAAAGGAATTCTGAGGCTGGCAAAACGGGTTAGGATAACTCCAATAGCAATAAATAGACCGATTAATACCAGTTCTTTAGAAGTTACCTTCATTATGAATATCCAAAATCCCTTTAATATATACTTTTTTAGTTTTTTAAATATCTTTAGCTGCTAATCATTATAACGATTCATATTTTGATTAGGCAAGAGAATGAAGTATATTTTTAAAAAAACTCACTTTTTCAAAAGAAAGGGAATAAATGAGTAAGGTAGCTCTTATTGGTTGTCCGAATTATGAATTAAACCAAGTAAAAACAGCTCTTATGAGAGGTTTTTCTTATTTTGGTGGAGTTAAAAATATCTTTCAAAATAAAAAACGAATACTCTTGAAGCCAAATTTGCTAACTGGTGAAAAAATTGAAAAGGCTGTCACCACTCATCCTTCACTATTGCAGGGAATTACAGAGATTCTCCTTGAAAATGACTTTTTTTGTGGATATGGCGATTCGCCTGGATTTGGTTCTCTGGAAACTGTTGCAAAAAAAGCCGGAATTTATACTCCATTAAAAAATCTCAAAATTGAAGTGGTAGATTTTGTTGGAAAGAAGGAAGTAAGCTATGCAAAAGCATTACAAAATCGGCAATTTACTATTGCCAAAGGTTTGTTCAATTACGATGCCCTTTTAAGTCTTCCTAAGTGGAAAACCCATGGCTTAACCAGGATTACCGGCGCAGTGAAAAATCAATATGGATGTATTCCTGGTCTGCTTAAAGGTGAATTTCATTTTAAACTTCCTGATGTGATTCATTTTTCTCGAATGTTAGTCGATTTAAACCTTCTTCTCAAGCCTGATTTTTATGTGATGGACGCTATCATTGCTATGGAAGGGAATGGGCCGCGAAATGGTCGGCCTCTATCAATGGGATTATTGGCTTTTTCCCGGGATCCAATTGCTCTCGATGCCACTTTAAGTCGTCTGATTAGATTAGATCCACGAAAAGTCATCACTTGTCTTGAAGGAGAGAAAGGAGGGTTGGGATACTGGCAGGACAATGCTATTGAATTAGTCGGAGATGATTTTTCTCATTTTTATAAGGCGGATTTTGATGTTCAAAGAGAACCGATGGTTTCTTATAAAAAAGAAGGTTTTTTAAGGTCTTTTCGGAATCTACTTTTATCAAAACCAATTATCGATTATTCAAAATGTAAAGCTTGTGGGATTTGTATCGATATCTGTCCGGCTCAACCCAAAGCTTTACTTTGGAAAGAAAAACAACATATTCCTCAACATAACTATAAGTATTGCATCCGTTGCTATTGTTGCCAGGAATTGTGTCCACATAACGCTATTCAAATTAAAGCATCTTCAGTTGGAAAAATATTGAGAAGATGATCAAATATTTTTATTGAAAGATTAGGAGGAATAATATTTCAATGAGTCTACATAATGAGATACAAAAAAAAGCAGCTGAACATTTATGGCTTAATCGACCTTGGGTTATTCTTACCGGTGCAGGCATTTCAACTGAAAGTGGAATCCCTGATTTTCGTAGTCCTCAAACCGGATTATGGAATCAATATGATCCGATGGAAATCCTTTCTACCGAGGTTCTTTTCAACCAACCTGAATTATTTTATAAAATTGGGTTTCCGGTTCTTATGCAATTTAAACAAGCCCGTCCAAATCTTGCCCATGGTATTTTAGCTGGTTGGGAAAGCCGAGGTATAGTGAAAGGTGTTATAACCCAAAATATTGATAGCCTCCATATCGAGGCTGGTTCAAAAAGGGTGTTGGAAATCCACGGTCACTTACGAACGGCTCATTGCATGAAATGCCTGAGAACAATTTCTATCGAGAAGCTTGAATCCTTTGTAAGAGATGTACAAATTCCTCCTCGTTGTCGGTGCGGTGGTATTTTACGACCAGATGTAGTTTTATTTGGTGATATGCTTCCATCCAGTTTTGAGCAAGCAACAAAATTAGTTCAGAAATTTCCTTTGTTAGTGATAGGTTCCAGCCTCCAAGTGTCGCCAGCGAACTTGATTCCTTCTTTGGCAGAAAAACTAATGATTATTAATTTAGAAGAAACTCCATTCGATAAAAAAGCAGCTTTTGTGCTCAATGGGAAAGCAAGTACCATGCTGCATTTTCTTGACGAAGAAATAAAAAAATTAGAAGAAAAGGCTTAGGTGATATCGTTTTGAATACGTTTTCGGTTGTGGAGATAAAGGGCTTTCAAAACGCCAGCTACTGGGATAGATACAATGACCCCTAACGCTCCGAACAATTCACCTCCTACTAATAAGGCAAAAAGAACGGTTACTGGATGCAATCCAACTTCTTTGCCCATAAATTTGGGAGCGATGAAGATTCCTTCGATGAGATTAATACCTCCAAAAAGCAATGCTACAGCCAATACCAGCCAAATGGATTTTGTTCCAGCAAAAATTAAAGCCGGAATGGCTCCAACAATGGGACCAAGATAGGGGATAATGTCAAGAATACCAGCAATGACACCGATTACTAAAGAAAACTCAATGTTCATCAGAAAAAGGCCTATCGTAACGCATACTCCAACAAATAGAGAAACTAATAATCGACCACGGATAAAATTCCCAACTATTTTATCCGTCAAACGTATGAGGTTGACAAACTCTTTTCTCTTTTGGGAAGGAAATAAGCGGATTAAGGCGCGACGAATTTTAACTGCATCAGCCATAAAGTAATAAAGAATAAATGGAGTTAGTACAAATCCCATAAAAATAATACTCATGATGAGTGAGAAAAGATTAACAATATTGCTCAGGATGGTGGCAAGATATGATTGTAAATTCGAGCTGAGATTGATCATAAATTCTTCAATGGCTTCTGATATGCCTAATGCTGGATATCGTTCATCAATAGTTTTGGCTATGTCAATAATTTTTGAAGTATACTCAGGGAGATTGGATGTGAGGGATCGAAACTGAGAAACGGCTTCAGGTATAATTAGAAAAAAAAGTAAAATAAAAAAAATGAGAAGGGCTAAAAATATAATCAATACTGATGTTTTCCAAGAAAAACCACGGTTATTTAAATAGCGAGCTGCTGGAGTTAGAGCATAGGCTAAAATTCCTCCCAGGGCAAATGGGATGAGGATATTTCTGAGAATATAAACAACAACAAGGATAATAATTGCGATTAGAAGACGATAAAGATTAATAAGAATTTTATCTGAAGTCAATTTTGCCTTTTCCTTCCAGATTATTTGTGTATAATATTTTACGTGTTATTGAATACAAATAAAAGAGGTATAATAAGGAATTTAATATGTTAGAGAATCAAACAATAACTGCGATAGTACCGGCTTATAATGAAGAACCAAGGCTTTCACAGGTATTAAAAGTGTTAAAAAACGTTCAATTCATTGATGATGTCCTGGTGATTGACGATGGTTCTCGAGATGGAACCGCTCAAGTCCCTTCCAGTATGGCCGTGGACGTATTAAGGCATAATAAAAACAAAGGGAAGGGTGCTGCGCTGGTTAGTGGAATTAGGAATAAAAGTGAGAGTGATGTTTATTTATTTCTTGATGCTGACCTGATTCATCTAAACGAAAAGCATCTTTACGAATTAGTTAAACCCATCATTAAAGATTCATCGATTGTAATGACGATTGGGGTATTCAAAGGGGGGAGAGGATCAACTGACTTAGCCCAGAAAGTTTGTCCAATTTTAAACGGCCAGCGAGCGGTTCGTGGAACATGGATACGAAGAGTTAAAGATTTTTCTTGGTCTCGGTTTGGTGTTGAAGTGTTTCTCACTCATTTTGCCCGTGATTTTGGAGGTCAGGTGGAAATGGTGCCACTTTGGGGTATTTCTCACTACCATAAAGAAGAAAAATATGGTCCTTTCTTAGGTTTTTATCACCGTATCAAGATGTATTTCGAAATTATTTACGCCTACTTGCTCTATGAAAGCAGGATAAAAATTAAAGAAATCGTTGTTCCCGATAAATCTTCAGAAAAAAAGGATGAAAAGTATGCGCGAGTGTAAAATTCAAAAAAATACTTCGGCCTGTTCCTGCACTTATGAACCATGTCCCCGAAAAGGCGTTTGTTGTGAATGTATCCAATATCACTGGTCTCATCATGAATTACCAGCGTGTTTTTTTCCGTCTGATGTAGAAAAAACCTACGACCGATCGCTTCAGAAATTTTTATCCATTTATAAAAATGGCTCATAATTAAAAGGGGGGTTTTAGCATCAGAAACTATTATGCAATTTACTCTTGAACCACCTGCACCCTTTACCCTCAAACACTTAAAAAGAGTCTGTGCCTCTCGAAGCGATTCTTCATGTTTGTGGATGAATGACGCTCTCTATATGGTTTTTGTAAACATAAATGATGTTCCAATCCTAACGAAGATTGAGGAACTGGGAACATCAGATCAACCCATTCTCCTGATAACTACTCCTTCAGAATTTGATTCCATTCCCAATTTTTCGCACTTGTTTTCTTTTCGAGATGATCTGAAAAGCTTTTATCAGTCGGTTCAAACTGATCCGGTAATGAATCGAATCGTGAATCAGTATTATGGAACCAGAATATTTCACAACCGCAGTTTTTTTGAAAGTGCAGTAATCGCGATTTTAGAACAACAAATATCAGTTAAAGCAGCAACCAAAATTCGTGAACGTTTTGTGAATCATTTTGGCCGTGGTCCAATTCAATATGATGGGATGGTTTTTCGAACTTTTCCAACTGCTCATGATTTGTTTGAATTATCAATCGATGATATTCGCTTGGTCGGGATTTCGATGAACAAAGCGAAAGCAATACACAATTTGGCTCAATGCTTAGTTGAGGGAAGCTTTCAAGTACAATCCCTATTCCCCCAATCGAAGCAATTAAGCATAAAAAAGATTATGACTCTGAAAGGAATAGGTCTGTGGAGCGCTCAATATATTCTAACTATGGGTTTAGCTTG
>NZ_DAOLQM010000130.1:0-6029 GCF_035418125.1 Atribacter sp.
TAAAAATAGAGGGCACAATCAACTCGCACCCCCTATTTTTTTACAGGTTATTGCCCGAGGCTTAACTTATGAAGCCCCATTATTTATCTAGATAGTTCTGTGCTACGATCTCACCATGGTTGAAAAGACATTTCCGGTTATATAATGCCCTTCCAAAGGAATGAAGTAACTGATTCCTGTCTTTATTGGTTGGTTTTTTTCCGAGCAATGGCATCTATTTTTGTCGGCAACCCCCAGAGCTTAATAAACCCTTCTGCCGATGCATGATCAAAACGATCACCTTTATCATAAGTTGCCAAAGCAAAATCGTATAAGGAGTTTTCGGATTTTCTCCCAGTTATCTGCATACTACCTTTATAGAGCTTTATCCGAATTGATCCACTCACTCTTTCAGCAATTTTTTGCATAAAAGCATCTAAAGCTTCTCGAAGCGGAGAAAACCAAAGACCTTCGTAAACCATTAAAGAATATTTTTCTTCTAAAAACGATTTGAAATGAGTTACTTCCCGGGGCATAACTAAGTTTTCTAAATCTTTATATGCCTCGAGGAGAAGAAGCGCAGCTGGACATTCATAAATTTCACGGGATTTTATTCCCACCAAGCGGTTTTCGATATGATCTATTCTTCCAAAACCATGATCGCCACCAATAGTATTTAATTCTTCGACCATATTGACCAGTGAATAGAACTGACCTTTTAATAACTTGGGTACTCCGTTTTCAAAACCAATTTCAATGGTTGCTGCTTCATCAGGTGCTTTTTCTGGTGAACGAGTCCATTGGTATATATCTTCAGGGGGCTCAGTCCAAGGGTCTTCTAAAACACCACATTCAATACTTCGACCCCAGATATTAACATCAATACTATAAGGACTATCGACCGTTACTGGAATTGGTATCCCATTGGCAAGAGCCCATTCAATTTCTTCCTCACGAGTCCAACCCCATATCCGAGCTGGAGCGATAATCTGTAAGTCAGGATTTAAAGCTGCTACCGATACTTCGATTCTAACCTGGTCATTTCCCTTTCCCGTGCAACCATGGGCAATATAAGTTGCTCCTTTTTCTTCGGCTACTTGAACCAGGTATTTTGCAATCAACGGCCTCGATAATGCTGTTGCTAAGGGATAGCGTTTTTCATAAATAGCACCTGCCCATAGAGCTGGTAAAACATAATTACTGAGAAATTCTTCCCGGACATCAAAAACAAAAGCTTCCTTAGCTCCAATGCTCAGAGCCTTTTTTTGAACTCCCTCCAGGTCTTTTCCCTGACCCAAGTCTAAGGTTACCGCAAAAACATCGGCATCATATTTTTCCTGAAGCCAGCGTATAGCAACTGAGGTGTCAAGACCACCTGAATAGGCAAGAACTATCTTTTTTCGTTTACTCATATTATTCCTCCTCAATCGAACTCGCCATCTTTCCATCCATATCTAACCAGGTGGAATACATGGCGAATAGTCTTTTTTCCCTATTTCATTCCAGGTACTGTATTGGTAAATTGAATATCCAATAAAACCTCAACTAAGCTTTTTACCATTTGATCAATTTCTTTTTTACCAACAATAAGAGGTGGAAGAAGCCTGACTACATCATCGTTTGCTGCATTGACTATAACCCCTTTTTCCAACATCTTTTCGACGATTAATTTGGCTTTTCCGGTAACTTGTAAACCCCACATTAAACCAATGCCACGAACTTCTTGGATCAAATCACTAAACTTTTGTTGGGTTTGATAAAGTTGTTGTTGTAAATACTCCCCGGTTTCAATAACATTTTTCAGAAAATCGGTTTGAGCAATCGTATTGACCACAATCTGGGCAGCCCGAGAACAAATAGGATTTCCTCCAAAGGTACTTCCTTGGTCTCCCTTTCGAGTTATATTCACTATTTTTTCGTTTACCAAAACTGCTCCAATCGGGAGCCCCCCACCTAAACCTTTGGCTAAAGTAACAATATCAGGTTTTACTCCATAGGTTTCAAAAGCAAAAAATCTACCGGTTCGACCCATTCCACATTGTACTTCATCAAATATCAGAATAATATCTCGCTCATTACATATGTCACGAATTTGATGAAGAAAAGAAGGTTTGCTACAAAAGATTCCCCCTTCACCTTGGATCGGCTCTACAATGATTCCACAGGTTTCATCATCAATGACTTTCATAACACTTTCTATCTGATTGAATTCCGCATAACTCATACCACTTACCAGGGGTTCTAAGTCATGATGAAACTTTTCCTGCGCAGTTGCTGTTAAGGTTAAAAAAGTTCGTCCATGGAAAGATTGAGAAAAGGTTATAAATTTATAACGGTTTCCATGTTTTCTTCTTCCATAGAAACGAGCCATTTTTAACGCTATTTCATTCGCTTCAGCTCCACTATTATTAAAAAATACTCGATCAAATCCAGAAATATCAATCAAGTCCTTAGCTAATTGAGTTTGAGGAAGAGTGTAATAGAGATTGGAAGCATGAATAAGCTCCTGAGCTTGCTCAAAGATAGCTTGAATTAAGGGTTGATACCCATATCCTAAAAGATTCACAGCAATTCCTGCAACAAAATCCAAATATGATTTCCCTTCTGGATCATATACCATACATCCCTTGCCGGTTTTTATTACGATTGGTAGTCGAGCATAGGTTGCCAACATGTTTTCGTTTTCCATTTGAATAACTTGCTCGCTATTCATATTTCACCCTTTTTTAAAATTATTTTCTATCTGCTTTGATAAACCGAGTAATGGGTTTATTCCTTTTTTTAACCATGGAACCATCCTTTTTTCAATTCCATAATTCTATAAATTGCTACTTATCACTGCTCAATTCACATTGATTATCATCTTTTATCTTGTAATCCGAGTTCCTGGGACGAACTTTCCTCCCAATAACTGATCTAGGAATTCCAAAGAAGCACCTCCAGCAATGAAAATTTCTTCAACTCCTCCCTGAAGAATGGTTTGAATCATTTTAAGCTTAGGAATCATCCCTCCGGAAACAATGCCTTTTTGAACAAGTAAAGGAATTTCACTCGCTGAGAGATTCTGAATCAAACTATCGGGGTTCGATGGATCACGAAGAACTCCTGGAACATCGGTAAAAAGAAGGAGTTTTTCAGCTCGAAGGGCAATAGCTAGTTGAGCTGCTGCCCAATCAGCATTCACATTCAAACTTTTTCCATTGCTATCGCTGGATATTGGAGAAACGACGGGTAAAATCCTCTTTCCCCATAAAGTTTCTACCAGTTGTGGGTTGACCTGAATGATGTCTCCAACCCAACCGATATCAATGAATTGACCTTCATGTTCAATGGAGTGTTTTTTTGCGATGAAAAGACCAGCATCCCTTCCACTGATTCCACAGGCAGTAATTCCATATTGGGTTAGCATGCCAACCAAGGTTTTATTCAATAATCCACTCAATACCATCTCGGTAAGATCCATAGCTTCCTGATCGGTAACTCTCAATCCTTGAATAAAGTTTGGTTTTTTCCCCAATTTTTCCATTAAATTGCTAATTTGAGGTCCGCCACCATGAACTAACGCCAAGGCAGCCCCTTTTTGCCACAAATCCACCACTGGTTTGAGAAAAGCATTTTTATCGGGGTCAATATTTTTTCCACTAAACTTTATGATAACTTTCATATGAATCTCCCCATCTGTTCATATCCAATCAACTATAATGACTGTTAATCTTTACATAATCATAAGAAAAATCGCAAGTCCAGACATTAAAACTAGCATCTCCCAAACCTAAATCGATCAGTATCTCCAATTCTTTGCTCTGAACAACCGACCGTAATTCATTTCGAGTCATTTTTTGAGTACCCATGCCTTCTTCAACAAAAGGAACACCATTAATTGTTATATTAATCCTTTCGGGTTGAATTAAAATGCCGCTCCTACCAACTGCTGCCATAATCCGTCCCCAATTGGGATCTTCACCAAAGAAAGCGGTTTTAACCAGAGGTGACTCAGCTACTGTGAACGCCACCGTTCGAGCTTCCGATTCATTTTTTGCCTTTTGGACAATGACATTGATGAATTTAGTCGCCCCCTCTCCATCTCGAGCAATATCTTTAGCCAAATCCCGACAAACTCGATTAAGAGCTTCTTGAAAAATTAAGAAATCAGGATGTTTTTCGTTAATCACGCCTTTTCCTCTTTTCCCGTTAGCCAACAACAAAACCATGTCATTGGTACTGGTGTCACTATCAACTGTAACCCGGTTAAAGCTCAAATCTACTGCATTCTTTAAGGCTTTTTGGAGACTCCTTGGATCAATTTCCGCATCAGTTAAGATAAAACCGAGCATGGTTGCCATATTTGGCTTAATCATTCCCGATCCCTTTGCAATTCCTGCTAAATGGACTTCTTGACCATCAAGAAAAAAAGTAACGGCTTTTTCTTTTAGAAAAGTATCAGTCGTCATAATTGCCCGAGCAGTATCATATCCCGATGGATTATCAGGATAAAATTCTCGGGTTTGTTTGATACCAATTTCGATTTTATTTAAAGGGAGAAAGTCACCAATCACCCCGGTGGAAGCGACTGCAACCAATGAAGGATCTTCAATATTAAATTCTCGGGCTGCCATTTGAGACATCAATATCGCATCCTCCATACCTTTTGTTCCGGTACAGGCATTGGCAACCCCACTATTCACCACTACCAATTGAATATGATGGTTTTTCTCCAAGTTCATTCGGGTTAGCTCAACTGGAGCAGCACACACCCGATTGGTTGTAAAAACCGCAGCAGCGGCTGCTGGAATTTCAGAAAAAATTATTGCTAAATCATTATTCGATTTCTTTATTCCACAATGCACTCCTCGGGTAAAAAACCCCTCTACAATATCCAAACCACCTGATTTTTGAATTATTTCCTTTTCCACTACTGATACCCCCTATGGATAGAGCACTGAACTCGGTAATCCAACTCGCTCATCGATCCCAAATAAGACATTCATATTTTGAACCGCTTGGCCAGACGCTCCCTTGGTTAGGTTATCAATGGCCGACACAATGACAAAATGATTTTTGCCAACTTGCTTTAAACCGATATCACAGAAATTTGAACCTAATACCCACTTTATTTCTGGAAATTGACCAAGGGGATATACCCTCACCCATGGCTCATTTTGATAAAAATTATCTATAACATTCCACATCTCTTTTTCTGAAATTGATGGATCTCCCTGAACATAGATGGTACTCAATATCCCCCTCTTAATAGGAAGGAGATGAGGAGTAAATATAATCTCAACCGAATCACCGTAAGCTTTGGAGAGCTGTTCTTGTATTTCCGGTTGATGGCGGTGTTCGCCAATCTTATAGGCTTTAAAATTTTCATCAACTTCACAAAAATGGGTCACTTCGGTTGGCCTTTTCCCTGCACCAGTCACTCCCGACTTACTATCAGCTATAATCTCAGGGTGAATAATTTGATTTTTTAATAAAGGATAAAGGGGAATAATGATTGAAGTTGGATAACATCCTGGATTGGCAATGACCTGAGCAGCTTTTATTTTTTGGCGGTATAGTTCCGGTATCCCATAAACAGCTTCCTGAACAACCGTAGGAAGCTTATGGTGTAAACCATAACACTTTTCATATACCTCAAGATTTTGAATACGAAAATCCGCTCCCAGATCGATGACCTTGGCATGGGGAAGAATAGCTGGAATGTAATCCATCGAAACACCATGGGGTAATCCTAAGAATACCACATCAACTTCTCGAGCCATTTTATCCATGTCCGGTTTTTCAAGAACCATACAGGTTCGACCCTGCCATGCCGGACAATAATTCTTAAGCTCTATCCCCGAGTAGCTATCACTGGTTGCCCAAATGATTTCAACTTCGGGATGATTTGAGCAAATACGCAGCAACTCAAGACCAGTATAACCAGTTGCACCTGCTATTCCCACCCGAATCATCTTGCTTATCTCCTTTTTTAGATTAATCGTCATTCTCCTCAGTGGTTTATTCTATTCTGAAAATCCCGAAATAAGTGAAAAGTGATGAAAAAA
>NZ_DAOLQM010000131.1:0-6010 GCF_035418125.1 Atribacter sp.
AAGTCGATTTTCTCATTCCAGCAGCAAAAGAAAATCAAATCACTTCTGAAAATGCAGGAAAAGTTCAAGCCAAGGTTATCGTTGAAGCTGCGAATGGACCAACCACTTTCAACGCTGATACCATTTTAAAAGAAAGAAATATTATTGTTGTTCCCGATATTTTGGCTAATGCAGGAGGAGTTGTGGTATCCTACTTCGAATGGGTTCAAAATATCCAATCTTTGATGTGGGATGAAAACGAAGTAAATGCTCTTTTATTAAAAATAATGAACAAAGCTTTTGATGAGGTTTGGAATCTTCATTTGAAATATCATAGCTCTTTGCGAATGGCAGCCTACATGCTGGCACTAAATCGAGTAGTAAAAGCTAAAAAACTGAGGGGGATTTTCCCTTGATTATGAATTTATTATTTAGAGCTTCCTCTATACGTTACATAATCCAGTTTTATTACTACAAAAAGAGATCTTATGGGTAACAATTTATAAAAACGGATCTTGTGTAAAAAAGGAGGGGGATCGTAATTTAGTATAATAATTTATTAATAAGGAAAAAACTGAGAATTAGAAGGTCAAATATATTTTTAAAAAGTCATTAAAAGGAGGGTTTATGCAATTAACCGATTTAAAGGTTCTTTCTGAAAATGAAATTTTGACAATTCACGAAAATTCCTTGGTTATACTTGAATCGGTTGGTCTTCGTGTCGAAAGCAAAAAAATTCTTGATTTATTGCAAAAAAAGAGTTGTATAGTAAACTTTGAAAATGAACGAGTAAAATTTCCACCTTCTATTGTCGAGGAATGTTTGTCAACTCTGCCAAGCCAAATCCCTATTTTCAAACGAGATGGCGATCTTGCTTTTATTTTAGGAGATGGAGGACGGTATTGCGTTAGTGGTCATAACGCGGTTTTCGTCCTGGTAAACGAAACCGGAGAACGTCGTAATTCAACTGTTAAAGATGTTGAAAATTTTGCCATCCTTTCTGATAAACTTTCCGAAGTTGATATGGTGGGGGTTCCGGTTATGCCTCAAGATGTAACCCCCCAAACCACCCTCCTTTATGCAATTCAAGCAATTCTTGAAAATTCCAAAAAACCCATCTTTTTCTCCTCTGAAAGTGAAATAATCAATCAAGCAGTTATAGATATGGGTAAGGTCATTACCGGAAAAGAGAAATTGAAGGGTTGTTCTCCAATGATTAGCCAACTCTCAACCACCAGTCCACTCTATTGGGAAAGGGGAGCAGTGGAAGCTCTTTACATCGTTGCTCAGGAAGGGATTCCCCTTGATCTCCTTCCTCAACCAATTGCGGGAGTTACAGCACCGTATACTTTAGCCGGTTTATTGACAGTTCATAATACCGAAGTCCTTTCTGGAATAATAATATCTCAACTGATTCACCCTGGAACTCCAGTTATTTATGGTGCTGCTTGGACAACTTATGAAATGAAACAAGCCAATGTCCTGATTGGACGGCCTGAATCTTCTTTACTTAGAATTGCTGGTGCCCAAATGGCACACTATTATAACATCCCCAGTCATACAACCGCACCAGACAACGATGCCAATTCACATGATGAACAGGCTGCATGGGAAAAAATGCTTTCAACCCTTGCCGGAATCATTGGCGCTAATGACATGATTGTCAATTTAGGAATGTTTGGAACAGGAATGACTATCAGCCTGGAGCAACTGGTTATGGACAATGAAATGTGTCGAATAGCCAAACGATTCCGTCAAGGAATCGAGGTAAATAAAGATACACTAGCTCTTGACTCTATTCTTCAAGTCGGACCACGAGGTGAATATCTCACTTCGGAACACACCCTCCATCATTTGCGTAGTGGTGAGCATGTCCCTCTTGATGTGTCAAATGGAACAAATTTTGAAGTTTGGAAGCAAAAAGGATCAAAAAACACTACGGAAAAATCCTCTGATTTGGTATCATCCATCCTTCTCGGTGGCTGTCAGAATCCAATTTCTCAAGACAAACAAAAACCAATTCAATCTATTATCAACCAATATGAAAAAAAATTAGGCCTACGATAGATAGCATTGTTTAAGTTAACAATAAATTTAAAAAAGGAGAGAAAATTATGACACCCCGGATTGGATTAATTGGAATAGCAGGACCCTTAGAAGTTGGTTTTTCAGAAACTCCGTACATTCTCCAAAGAATGAAAAACCAACTGGAAAATATTGCCCCTGTTATAACCAATTTGGATATTATATATGACCTCCAAACCGTTCAAAAAGCTGTTAATTTTTTCGCCAATCATGATTTCGATCTCCTCTGCGTAGGAGTTGGAACCTGGAGTGAAGATCACCATTTGCTTGATTTTTTAGAATATTATAATCGACCGGTGGTTCTTTGGGCTTTACCAGCTGTCGAAACTGGTTCATTATGTGGTGTTCAGCAAATTTGTTGTGTTTTAAAAGAATTAGAAAGACCCTACTTTTTCGTTTACGGAGAGCCAGAGGATGTCAAAGTTCATCAAAAAATTCGGGAAATTGCAATGGCGGTAACCCTGGGAAATCATCTTCGCCATTCTCGTATTGGTGTCATTGGCGGACGAGTGAAGGGAATGACCGAAATTGCTTACGATGAGTTAGAAATTAAGGCTCGAACTGGAGTTCGTATCGTGAACTTAGACGAAGATGAGCTTATTGAATCAGTTAAAAATACCGATCAACTTGCCGCTTCTAAACTTTGGACTGCAATTGGGGAAAAAGTCGGGAAGATAACAGTTAATAATCAAACTGGCATCGAGGCTCTCAGCTATTATTTCGGCTTAAAAAAACTAATTGAAGAATACGGTTTAGATGGAATATGTATAAAATGTTACCCACGATATATGGGAAAAATTTGCCTGGCCTATTCGCTCCTAGCCGAAGAGGAGATTGTTGGTGGCTGTGAAGGAGATGTCAATAATACTGTAACCATGAAAATCCTTTTTAATTTAACCGGAAAACCGGTTCACAATACTGATTTCCTATATCCAGATCCAATTTCACAAACAGTTTTATTTTCCCATTGCGGTTCAGGAGGTTTTAGTATTGCAAATGATCCTGCTCAAATAGAGCTTTCACCAGTTCGTTTGCTCAATCAGGGAGTGTGTGCTTTATTTCCAGCGCGGATAGGTGTTGTCACTCTGGTTAACTTAGTAGGAAGGAGGGGAACTTTTCGAATGTCAGCACTAACCGGAGAGGCAATAGAGTGTGGGATGGAATTTCCTGGAAATCCTCTAAAAGTGCGCTTCCAACGTTCTTTGGAAGATTTGAATGAAGAAATTGCATCTCAAGGGATTGGACATCATTGGATGGCTGGTTATGGTGATGTTCGTAAGGAGCTTGAATTTTTCTGTTCATTGAATAAGATCCAATATTATTCACTGTAAGGTGAAGGAGTGGGTATTTTTTAAAATTTGTTAGGTGTTAAATATATTTAAATATTTTTTAAACAGGAGGGATAATCAATGTTTAAGCAGAAGTTTTTTTCTCTTTTTTTAGCTATTGTCTTTGTTGCAGTCAGTTTATTATTTAGCTTAGCTTATGCCCAGGAAACTTTGAACATTCTTTGTTTCCAAGGTTACACCGAAGATGTTTGGGTTAAGGAATTTGAAAGACTAACTGGCGTAAAAGTAAATGCTACTTATTCTGGCATGGTTGAAGAAATGTTCACCAAAGCTGCGGCTGGTGGTGGGCAGTATGACTTAGTCACCATTGATTGCGGTTCAGTTCAAAGATATTACGAGAATAATCTTCTCCAGCCAATCGATTTGAGCAAAATTTCTAATTGGGAAAAGGTAAGCCAAAAATTCAAAGATATTGACTTCACAGTATTTGATGGAAAGCCGTATCATGTTTCATTCGTTTGGGGTTCGAATAATGTTGTTTACAATAAAGATGCCGTGGGTGAATTACCCACTACCTGGTCAGTCTTATGGGACCCCAAATACAAAGGTCAAGTTTCAATCACCGATGAAGCGAATAACAATGTTGTTGTTGCAGCTATAGCTCTCGGTTTCCCCGATCCCTACAATCTCACTGAAGATCAATTTAAGCAAGTGAAGGAAAAATTGATAGAAATTAAAAGAAACTTGCGTACTCTGACCGTTGGATTTGATTCAGAGAAAAGTGTTCTTGGTTCTGGTGAAACCAATCTAAGCGTATCTGGTTATGATTCTGGTCTGATCCTCTATCTCCGAGACGAACTGAAAATGAACGTTGGTCGCCTTACTCCAAAAGAAGGCATTTATGTATGGGCTGATGGCTGGGTTATTTTAAAAGATTCAAAAAATCCTGATCTAGCCCATAAGTGGATTGACTTCATGTTATCTGATTTTGCCCAAAAAGAACTGGCTAAGTATATGGGATTTGGAGCAGTTACTTCTGCAGCCAAAGAAGTTATTGACCCTGATATTGTTAAAATGTGCAACTATGACGATATAGATAATGTTCCAGTTCCGGTCTTTTTAATGAAAAGCCCAGAGGATTTTGAAGCTCGGGTGAACCTCTGGAACGAAGTCAAGGCTACTCAGTAAACATTTAAAAGGGTAGGGGGAACAGTGAAAATGAATCAGATAATTTTCACTGTTCCCGTCTTTAGTTTTTTAGCAAATATTTCATTGCTTTTTAAATTGGTCAATTAAAAATTGATCAATTTAATGAATTGAGATCTATTGGAAAATTGTGGGATTGTGTAAAAATAAATTCTTAAATTAATAAACCAAACATTTCCCAATCGAGGTTTAGAATGAACAACCATGAGACAGAAATACAACTCATTCAGATTACTAAGAAATTTGGTAATTTTACTGCGGTTCAAAATGTCAATTTAGAGATCCATCATGGAGAGTTTTTCTCTTTACTTGGACCTTCTGGCTGTGGTAAAACCACCACATTACGAATGATCGCTGGCCTTGAAGAGCCTACTGAAGGACAAATTTGCTTAGCTGGAGAAGATGTTACTTATAAACCTGCGTATTTGCGCAACGTGAACACGGTCTTCCAGGATTATGCTCTTTTTCCTCATATGACCGTTGAAGAAAATATCCATTTCCCATTGAAAATGAAAAAGGTGAAATATTCCAGTGCTCGGACAATGATTGAAGAAGCTCTTTCTTTGGTAAATATGACCGGGTTTGGCAAACGTTATCCTCAACAACTTTCCGGTGGACAACGTCAGCGAATCGCCTTGGCACGGTCGCTGGTCAATCGTCCTCGCGCACTTTTACTCGACGAACCCTTGGGGGCTTTAGATTTTAAACTTCGAATTGCTATGCAAAAAGTTCTAAAAGATATTCAAAAAAATGTGGATATCACCTTTATTTATGTAACTCACGATCAAACTGAAGCAATCACCATGTCGGATCGAATCTGTGTCATGAAAGACGGATTAATCCACCAAATTGGTACTCCTGATGAAATTTACAATTCTCCTGCATCCACTTTTGTTGCCAGTTTTATTGGTGATATGAACTTTCTTGAAGGTCAAGTAGTCCAAAAAGGAGAAAATTCAATCACTATCGATGTAGATGGCAAACCGATTCTCAGCACGCGTTTTAAAGGAAGTTTTTCAAAAGGAGATTCAGTTGTTGCCTGCATTCGGCCGGAAAAAATATGTTTAGATAAAGTGTGCGATAGTGAGTTTCAGAATAAATTTGAAAATCATTTCCAAGCTGCAATCCACAGAATTGTTTTCCGGGGAACTGATTATGAAATCACTCTCAAATTTGGACAATCAGAAATTCGCTTGATAGAAAGCGCTTCGGATTTTAATGATAAAAAAATTGGTGATCAACTTTTTATTGGTTTCCAGAAAGATGATGTGATTACTTATTTAAAGGAATGTAAAAAGGTATGTGATTATGAAACCAACCTTGACAACTAAATTGAATGCCAGACCAAGAGGGCAATCTTCCTTTTTTTCCAAAATTTGGATTGGTGTCCCTATAACCACCTGGCTGTTTTTATTAATCATCATTCCAATCTGCATTATGCTGGTTACCAG
>NZ_DAOLQM010000132.1:0-5939 GCF_035418125.1 Atribacter sp.
GCTCTTTCGTCAAGTAAAATACCAGGTATCCAAAGAATCTTTTTTTGATCACATAATATGGGAACTTTTTTCCTCCAGTTTTCAGGAATACCTTGTCCATGAAAAATCGTTTTTAATTTTTTTTCTTTTCCATTTACTACTACTCGATCACCATTTAAAAAATTCCTAACTAATAAAGGTAAATCACATTTATCCAAGTCAATTTCACACCATAGAGCCTTCAGGTCAAACTGTCCCGGAATGTTTTTTTGAAAAGATTCGATGATTAAACCTATATCTTCAAATTTATTAATGCCCGGTATTTTTAGAATATAAGACCAGTTGGGAATATCTCCTAACAATAATTCCCCCCGGCGTCCATAGATATAACCATTGTCCACCCAAAAAGAAATCTTTTCCGGAAGCATAGTTTGTCCTTTGCCTTTTTTTATAATATATTCTAAGGCTTTAAAATGGGCTCGGGTTATATGGTAGGTATCCCCCTTGACCTGATTGATTAATTCAATAAGGCCCTGCCTTCTTTTAAAGTCAGAAGTTTCAACCAAACTGCTCACCGGCAAGCGAAAAAGACGACCTTTTTTTTCAATTGACCACTTCTCTTCAGGTATAATTGATAGAGATTCTTGGATATTTAATCCCATACGAAAAATTATTTCTTCAATTTTGGCGTTGTAATCCTGTTTTAATAAGGGAATTAGTCCATTACGGATCCGATTTCTCAAAAAAGATTGATCAAGATTAGTTGAGTCAATGACAAACGCAAGGTGTTGTTCTTCAAGATAGCGATGAATCTCATCAAGCGAAGTTCGTAAAAGTGGACGGATAAACTTTCCATTTCGAATTGGCATTCCTCTGAGGCCATTTATACCAGTTCCTCGGATGATATTCATCAGGATGGTCTCAACTTGGTCGTTACGATGATGACCAAGAGCAATTTTATCAGCTTTCCATAGCTCGGCAACTTCTTTTAGTTTTTGGTATCGAACCTTCCGTGCGGCTTCTTCTAAAGAAATAGATAGCTCCTTTTTGTAAGCTTTCACATCATATTGTTCTATAAAAATCTCAAAATTGCGTTTTTTTGCCCATTCAACACAGAAATTTTGATCCCGAAGAGCTTCTTGACCTCTTAAACCATGATTTAAATGAAAAAAAGCTAATTGAAATTTGAATTCTTCACATAGTTTCACCAGAATATCGGATAATGCAGTAGAGTCGGGACCACCAGAAAAAGCGATTAAAACTCGGTCTCCCGTAACGATTAATTCCTGCTCTTGAATGAGTCGGGAAACGGTTTTTAACAAATAAGGATATTTCTTCATACCAGCGAGGGCTCCTGATAGGAATAACGTTGAGGAAGCTGGTGGCGGTGAAGGGATTCGAACCCCTGACGCTCCGGGTATGAGCCGGATGCTCTTGCCAACTGAGCTACACCGCCAGCAGTACCTATTATATTCACCATCTACCCATTTTACAAGTGTTTATAAAGAAAATAATTATTCTAAAGATAAAAAATGAAACCACCTCTACACCAATCCGAGGAAAAGAATTGCATGATGTTATCTCAAAATAATGAGGGCAGACACATAGGTCTGCCCCTACGAAAATCTTCTTATTTCTTTGATTTAATTACACCTTCTCCCTTGAAGGGAGAGGGTGAGGATGAGGGTGATAATTTTTATTATTCAGCACTCTCATATCAATGCTCACTATTTTAAAAGGATAGTCGGTCATGCTGATTTGCTGAACCAAGTGAAGATGAAAAACCAAGATTCGACATGCCATGGCAGGTCGCTACATTATATGAAGATCGGGCGCAATTTATTGCGCCCCTACATTCTATATTCTTTGGTAGGAGCTTGATTTATTATGCCCGTATGTTTTCAGGATAGAAATTTCAACCTGAATATGTTTTAATGCAAAATTAATAAGAAACGATTATCGGAGGTGAAGGGTTTGAAATGTACCGCCTGTAAAGATGAAGCTATTCTTCGAATTAAACGTCACCATGCTGCGTTTTGTCAAAGATGCTTTAAAATGTTTATTCAAAAACAAACCATACAAGCCATAAAAAAGTATCAAATGTTTTCAAAAAAAGAACCGGTAATATTGGCAGTTTCAGGTGGGAAAGATAGCATGGCTTTATGGTCGGTATTAACTGATATTGGTAACCAAATAACTGCTATCCACTTAGATCTTGGAATTCCCAACTTTTCCAAACAATCTCTTCAAGCCGTTCAACAATTTGCTCAAGATAAGGGCCTCCCGTTAATTGTTATTCATTTAAAAGAACTTTTGGGTCATTCCTTACCGGAATTGCAAAACAAGATACCTCGTCCTGCCTGCTCAGTTTGCGGACTCATTAAAAGATATCTACTAAACCATTATGCCTTTCATCATGACTTTTCGGTTTTAGCTACCGGTCATAACCTCGATGACGAAGCCGCCACCCTTTTGGGGAATCTCCTTCGATGGAGAGAAGGATATCTTCAGCATCAAAGCCCCTGCTTACCTAGTGATTATCCCGGTTTAGTAAAAAAAGTAAAACCCTTTTACACCCTAACCGACCAGGAAATTCTCTGGTATGCCCAACAGATGAAAATCCCTTTTTGTGATAGCATCTGCCCTCTCTCACAAAAAGCTTCCAGTCTTGATTTTAAAAAGGCCCTGAACGTGATCGAGGAGCAATCACCTGGAACCAAACATTATTTTTTATTTCATTACTTAGAAAAAAAGCAATTCCTCTTTCCAGAAAAGCAACCAAAGGTTGTTCTCAATAATTGTTCTTCTTGCGGCATGCCTACTACTCAAGAAAAATGTTCCTTTTGTTCAATACTTGAAACCGCCCAAAGCAAATCTCAACTTTTTATTGGAAAGAATGATATTGAGCTATGAAAATTATGGCTTTAAACAGCGGTGGATCTTCAATTAAATACGAACTCTATGAAATTGAGAAAGAATAAGAAATTTCCCTTAGTCGAGGGGTAGTAAAGCGTTTGTATCGCGATGACTCTTTTTGGGAACAAAAGATTAACGGGAAAACCTTTCAAACATCCATACCCCAGTGTTCTCATGAACTAGGTTTAAAAGCCATAATAAACAATATAATTGAATATGGACCTCTCAATGATCTAACAGAGCCAAAGGCAATAGGTATTAAATGCATCATCTGAGGGAATCGAGTCAATTCCACTTCTCTGATTGATTTTCACGTAATCAGTACTCTTCGAGAATTAGAAAGCGTAACACCAGTTCACAATTCACCAACCTAACTCACCGTCGACATTTTCCAAAGGATTCTTCCCCGGGTCCCCTGAGTAGGTGTTTTTGAAACTACCTTTCACCAAAGCATCCCCCCAGCACATTATACCTATGAGCTTCCTTTAGGCCTTTGTCAAAAATACAGAATTATTAAATTTGATTTTCATGGAAATTCCCATCGATATTTCGGAAAAAATATCTCAATTGACTACCGCATCTAGCCGGGTTATTTCCTGCCATTTGGGCAGTGGCAGCAGCATCTTTGCAATTCAAGATGGAAAATCATTAGATATTTCCAGTGGTTTTACTCCGTAAAGTGGAATTATTATGTCATCTCGATCGGGAGATTTTGATCCTAGGTTATTACCTACCTCCAAGAAAAAGAGAAGATGAGCTATTCTGCGATCAATGAATTATTGGTAAAGAAGTCGGGCTTCCTTGGTATCTCCGGACAAAGCACCTAAATTTGGGTATTGAAAAAAGCTGCCCGAGATGGAAACGAGCGGGCTTTGCTTGCAATTGATGTTTTTGTATACCAGGTAAAAAAGTATATTGGTTCATTTATCACTTTAATGAACGGGCTCGATTCGCTAATATTTACTGGAGGAATTGGTGAAAACGATTCTTTCATTCGTGAGAAAATTTGTAGTTATTTGGATCAGCTCGGTATTTCAATTGACCATGAAAAAATTCTTCACCATCCCCAATCCCTAAACCGATCCATGATGAAAAATCAAACGTCGAGATCTGGGTTATTCCAATCAACGAGGAATTAATGATAGCTCGAGAAACTTATGCTTATCTTCAGACCTAAGAATCTCGAATACAAAGATTTATTTTTATAATTTTAATATTTATAATATTTTTTACTGATCCGTCATTGCGAGGAACGGAGTGACGTGGCAATCTCATCCTGTAAAGTATTTATGAAGAAAGAAACTAAAAGATGAGATCCTCACGCGGGAAAGCACCAATCCGGATGACGAATTAAAGAATTCATTTGATGGTATTTTCAGGATAGAAAAAAATACTTTGACCGCTTATCTGCTTAAAAACTCCTTGGGATTATCATAAAGAATCATTTTCCCAATTTGTTCGGCTGACGACCGGCTCAGATACTTATTTTCAACTTTTTCCGCCAATACTCGAGCAATGGTTTTGAGATTGTAAAGAAGAGATCCAACTGCCCCTTCGGCATTCCATGAATCTCCTCCCATCATGATTCGAGCCCCACCGGCAGTTTCAATCCATTCCGACAAAGCCATAACAGCATAGGATGGCGACATCACCGGTAACCAAACCAGGTCTAAATACAGGTTCGGATAAAAGAGAGACATGGCTCCTGGCTCGCCAACCCAGGGGAAACTCCCATGGAAAAGCGATATTTTTAAGTCGTGGAATTCCTCAAAAATATTCCCTAAATGTGAGGCAGCTGTCTCGAAAGCCTTTCCCGGACCAGTGTGAATTTGGACTGGTAGATGATGATCAGCCGCTTTCTGGAGGCAATAATAGAAAACATAGTCCTGAAAATCTCTTACTTCAGAAGAGAGCTCGGTTCCATCCTTTTTATAAAAAGCTTTTTCAGCTTGCTCTTTTTTAACCTTTTCAAAGCGAAGTGTCCGATCGTAGGCAACCGCACATTTCATGGTACCGATTCCCTCCGCAACTGCTTTTTTAAAAAGATGATCAATGTAAGCAAGATATTCATCAAATGTCTCAATGTGAATTCCCTGCTTGGCAGCTTCGATATGTGGGTTCATTCGGTCATGATTTAATTTTTCTTTTGAATAGCCACAGAACAACGGATCAATTCTAAAAACGGCAAAATAATGGCTTTGGTCAATATCGAATTCACCTAATTTCCAATAGCGATCATGAACAACCTTTTCGACATTGAACTTATCAAAAATCCAATAGTCCAGCATATTTTTCTTTGAATAGCTTTCTCGAATAAGTTGGGATAATTGTTCCCAATTATCTTGATTGATTTCATCATCGGAAAAACCATACATATATTGAAAAGCTTCAATGATATACCGTAAAAAGGCGCTGGCCGGTATTTTTTTCATACCTTGTAAAAGACCTTCTCGGGTTACGGTTATAGTATTGTGATCTCGTGCTCCATAAACAATCCAGGGAAGATAACTTTCCCGAAGAATGGCCAACAAAATATCGGGATGATCTTGATAAGTATTTTGAGGGAGAAAATGCTCATGGGTATCGATTTTTTTCCAGATCAGGAGCTGATTAAAAAGATCTTCATAAAAAGACATTTTTTTCACCTCTTAATAAGTTTTTTCACACAATTCTCTAAATTTTCGGGAAGCAGCTTCAATTTCTTCTTTTCCGGAAAAGATACTGGTAGTCCCGGCTATAAATACATTGGCACCGGCTTTCTTTAGAAGTGGAACTGTCGTCTCACCAATTCCTCCATCTACAGCAATATCAATATTTAATTGATGGGACTCAATCAGGTTTTTGATGGTTTGAACTTTTTTTACCACTTCTGGTACAAATTTTTGCCCAACAAATCCTGGATCTACCGTCATAACTAAAACCATATCGATATAAGGAAGAATATACTCTAAAATATCTGGTGGTGTTGAAGGATTTAGGGCTAATCCGACCTTTTTCCCTAAATTTTTTATAGAACTGACCATCTGATGAAGACGAGATGTGGT
>NZ_DAOLQM010000133.1:0-5917 GCF_035418125.1 Atribacter sp.
CAGTCTGGCTTTCTATTGGAAAATGATCAGAGTATTCAATTCCAATCACTAGATGGAAAGAATATTCAAACGGTTTCACCTTTTCAAATATTTGAATTCACTCTGAAAAAAGGAAAGCGAAATTTAGGAGGCTAAAATGCTAAAGATTATTCTTGATACTGACATAGGATCCGATGTTGATGATGCCATGGCTCTGCTTTTTGCCCTTCATACTCCAGAATTGGATATCAAAGGTGTGACCACCGTTTATGGTGATGTTCATATGCGAGCGCTAATTGCCCTAAGGCTTATAGATTTGGATGGGAAGAAGGGGATTCCAGTTGCTATTGGATCGGAATTTCCCTTGCTTCGGGAAAGAGATATCTGGAAAGATGGCATTGAGGGGAAGGGGATAATTACCGGAGAAGAGACTGATCTCGTTCCCATCAATGAATCAGCAGTGGATTTTATCATTCGAATGGTCCATGAAAATCCTGGAGAAATTGTTTTGGTTGCTATAGGGCCTTTAACCAATCTCGCGGTTGCCTTAATTAAAGATCCAACTATAATTCCGAAGATAAAAGAGATCATTTTTATTGGCGGAATGGCTCGAGTGAGTGACAATAGCTTGGACGTACCGGCTATAGAATACAATGTTCGTTGCGATCCAGAAGCTGCAAGATTCGTCTTCCGTTCGGGCGTTCCAATGGTGATGTTAGGCATGGATGTAACCCGAAGAAATGCAACTTTTATCGATAGTAAAGATTTAAAGAAAATTAGAGAAGTTGGAGCTCCAGTTCATCTTGTGGCGGCAACCCTGCTCGAGATTTATTGGGATTATCTTCGGAAAGATGGGAGTTGGATGCACGATGCCCTGGCTCTGGCTTTTGCCATTGATCGTTCTTTAGTTAAAACCAGAAAATTATTTGTAGAAATCGAAACCAAGGGTATTTGCACAACTGGCCTCACTCTGGTGACCGACCAAAATGATAGAAACAATACTAAGGTTGGGGTTTCACTTGATGAGGAGCGATTTCTTCCATTTTTTATGGAACGGGTCTGTCGCCAAGCTTAAAATTTATAAAAGTGAGTGAATTTGGTGTTTCCCTTTTGTCTCTCTATGCTAAAGAGGAAGATTGAGTTCTAAGTAAATATTATCATTCTCACCTGTTGTTGGGTAGGTGGTTTGGCTGGCTACCGTGTAGATGCATCTTATAGCTGAAAAAATCAAACCACAAAAAATGAATTAAAATTTTAGGGGCGCAATTGATTGCGCCCAATTTTTTTATTGTTGCGACATGCCATGGCAAATCTTGGGTTATCGAAGTTTTTTTAGTACCATGATAGCGACATTAAGGTCTCTCCTGATTATCTCAAAAAGCGCATGGTATAATGACCAAGAAATAACTGAAAGGAAAGGAGAGATTGATCTGTCTCGAACCATATCTTTAAAAAATAGGGTAGCTATAGTAACAGGTGCCAGTCGGGGGATAGGGAGGTCAATAGTCAAATCCTTAGCCGATGAAGGAGTTCACTTGGCACTGGTTGCACGTTCGCTGGAAAAGATGAAAACCCTAGAACAAGAAATCCAAACCAAAAGGATAAAAGTTCGCATTTTTCCGGTTGATATTGCTGACCCAGATGTTCCCGAAGAAGTTGTTAAAGAAACCATCGAGGAGTTCGGGAGATTGGATTTTCTTATTAATAACGCGGGGATAGCTCTCTCTAAACCTTTAATTGAAACCACTGTCGAGGAATGGGATCGACAAATGATGGTCAACGCTCGAGCTCCTTTTTTATTTTCCCGAGAAGCTATTCCTTATTTAAAAAAATCTGATACGCCCTCGATAGTAAATATTTCCTCGGTGGTTGGCTATAAAGGATACGTTCTCCAAGGAGCCTATACGGCATCAAAACATGCTCTCATGGGAATGACCAAGGTGCTTGCTCAGGAAGTGCACCAGGATGGTATTCGAGTCTATGTGATATCTCCAGGAGGAGTCGATACCGACCTGGCTTGGAATATGAGACCAGATCTCGATCGATCCATTCTCATCTCACCTCAAGAAATTACCGACCTTATTCTTTACCTTCTTAAGCACCGAGGAAACGCCATGATTGATGAGATCAATGTTCGTCGGGTTACTAACCAACCCTGGAAGTGAAGAGAGAGTTAAATTCCGGAAAAACTTCTAACACCCGGGGAATCAACCCCTGAACATAGGCGATAAAAACGCCATAATTGGTGATTGCCACTCCTGACTCTCGAGCAGAATGAAGACGATACAGCATCTCCTTATGGTTGATCATGCATCCTCCGCAGTGGATAATAAGCCGATATTCATTGATGTTTTCCGGAAAGTCGTTACCGGCGGTAATATCAACTTCAATATCAAAGCCAACTCTTTGTCGAAGCCAGCGGGGTATTTTCAGTCGTCCAATATCATCGGCCTGGGGATGATGGGTGCAAGCTTCAGCTATCAGAACCTTGTCCGTCGACTTCAGAGAGTCAATCACCCGAACTCCTTCAACCAGAGTGGTTAAATCTCCTTTGTTTCGAGCGAATAAAATCGAAAAACTGGTCAAAGGGTGATCAGGAGGGAGGACTGCGGCAACCTTGTGAAAAACCTGAGAATCGGTAACCACCAAACCAGGGGGATATTTTTGCTTATTCAAAATTTCAGCTAACTCATTTTCTTTGGCAATAATAGCTGAAGCTCCGATATCTAATATTTCACGTATAGTTTGAACCTGGGGGAGAATCAGCCGTCCCTTGGGAGCACCAATATCAATCGGGACAACCAAAAGCACTACATCACCAGATTGAATTAAATCTTTGATTAAGGGTTTTTCTTCATACTGACGTTTTAGAATTTCAACCAATGAATTTTTTAATATATCGATGCCTTTTCCGGTTTGAGCATCGGTTTCAAAAAGAGGGATCTGGAACTGATCGAGTTCTGTATTCTGAAGAATTTTTTCATTGGTTTTGTTTTGAACCCCAATGGTGTAAATTTTGTTTTCTTTGAGCAAAGCGATCAGTTCTTTTTCAAAGAAAAAATCTCCCCCCTGGTTATCCCAAACCAATATAGCGACATCACAACGGCGAAGGATTTCCAATGATTTCTTTTTTCTTAATTCACCTAAAAACCCTTGGTCATCTAAACCAGCAGTATCGATAAAAACTACTGGTCCAAAAGGTAAGAGTTCCATAGATTTGAAAACCGGATCGGTAGTGGTTCCTGGCTCACTGGAAACAATGGCAACTTCTTGATTAGTCAGAGCGTTGATCAGTGATGATTTGCCGACATTTCTCCGGCCAAAAATACCAATATGGGGTCGAAGGCTTCGTGGAGTTCCGTTCATGACTGTAACCTCCAATTATTTTTATCCTGAAAACCAGCGGGCATGATAAATCAAGCCCCTACAAAAAAAATAAAATTGTAGAGGCATAATGTATTGTGCCCGATTAATGTAGCGACCTGTCATGGCATGTCGAATTTTGGGCTTTCGCCCTCATCCTCATCATCTCCCATTAAGGGAAAAAGTAAAAATGATCAGAAGAAAATTATAAAAAAAATAACACCGTCTCCGGTTAAAAATATAAATCTCGTTCGCCATTTTCGATGAGTTTTAGGCGTTCCTCAGTTAGTTTTCTCACCTGTAAATTAGGAATGGCTTCAAGATGTTCCTTGATAGTTTTTTTGCCTATTTTTTTAGTTTCCTCCGAAGCATAATCTTCTAAAAATTCCTTAAAAGTAAGGATGGCATTAGGCTGACACACATTCTGAATTTGTCCGGATTTTGCTAAAGGCATGAAACGATCTCCAGTTCGCCCTTTACGGTAGCAAGCGGTACAAAAGCTGGGAATATAACCCGATTGGCATACACTCCTCAAGACTTCATCGGGGCTGCGGTGGTCTTCCACTTGAAATTGTGGAGAATCCTGAATTATTCCAGCACTTTCCTTTATTTGATCATATTCTTCCCGATATCCACCAACACCGGTACAAGAACCAGCACTAAGCTGAGAAATCCCCAACGAAGCTAACTCATCTCGAAAAGAGGCTTTTTCCCGGGTGGAAAGGATGATTCCGGTATAGGGAACTGATAGACGGAGCACGGCGATGATTTTACGAAATTCATCGTCATTGACTAGGTGTTGAGAGAGGAGTGAGTCAACTCCCAAAGCAGGCCGCAAACGAGGTACCGAAATAGTGTGCGGGCCAACTCCAAATACTTCTTCCAAATGAAGAGCATGCTGTAGCAAGCTGAGAACTTCAAATTTATAATTGTAGAGGCCAAACAAAACCCCAGCACCGACATCGTCGATGCCGGCTTCCATAGCCCGGTCCAAAGCAGTGGTGTGATAATCATAATCATTTTTTGGTCCCTGTGGATGCATGTATTGATAGGTTTCACGATGGTAGGTTTCCTGGAAAAGAATGTAAGTTCCAATTTTGGCTTCTTTCAATTTTCGGTAGTTATTGACGGTGGTAGCGGCAATATTGACGTTTACCCTCCGAATGCTTCCTTTTCCCTCGTTGACCCCATATATAGTATGAATGGTTTCAAGTATGTAATCCAAAGGACAGTTCACCAGATCTTCTCCGGCTTCTAAGGCTAATCTTTTGTGGCCCATGGACTCAAGGATCTTCACTTCTTCAATGACTTCTTCTTGACTTAAGCGACGACGATGAAAATCGTTATCTTGCCGATACCCACAATATCGGCAATTATTAATACAGTAATTGCTTATGTAAAGAGGAGCAAAAAAAACCAGTCTTTTTCCGTAAATTTTTAATTTAATCTCCTGAGCAACTTTATAAATCTCGGTTAATATTTCAGGGTCTTCAACCTGAAGGAGAACGGCACATTCTTCAGGAGAAAGACCTTGGGCCATTCGGGCTTTCTCGATGATATCCATAATTTCTTTTCGATGACGATATTCTCCCTTTTCTAATAAATTCTCAATACTATTTTCGTCGATAAAATCAGCTTTTTTTCTTTCATTGAGAACCAAAACCATGATAAACCTCCTTTTTGGTTAAAGAATATGTTTTTATTTTTACCGCGTGACCATAACTCATCGAAATGGTCCGATTCATTTCTTTCAAGAGTTTTTTTAGCTTGTTCACACTTTGTTCGGGGTCTTCGATAATGTCGATTTTTTGAGGATAAATGACATATTGGTCGCGAACTGTTAAAGGCGTGAAGTTGGGCATGATGACATTTGCTCCCGATTCTAAGGCTAAACGGCGAGCATCATCATTTACTGTGCTGATGGCAGTGGTGGCTGGAAGATGGATGGTCGGAAGAATGATTCGGGTAATAGCCAGAATTTTTAAGGTTTCCGTGAGAGAACCGGCAGAAGAACCAACTAAAGGCGTGTCGGGATGGGGAAGAAAGGGGCCAATACCAGCCATTTCAACATTTAATTTTTTCATCAGAAGAACATCATCAATTAGCGATGTTAAAGTTTGACCGGGGAGCCCAACCATATTTCCCGAACCAATTTGGTAACCGAGGTCTTTTAAATCCAACAAGCATTCGATTCGATCTTGAAGGTTTTTCCCTGGTCTTAATTTCTGGTAGAGAATAGGGTCAGCGGTTTCGTGTTTTAATAAATAGCGATCAGCTCCGGCATTCCGCCAGATTTGATAACTCTGATGGGGGTGTTCTCCTACGGATAAGGTAATCGCAACGTCAAAATGCTTTTTAATGAATTCGATGAGCCGCGCAATATCCTCAGGTTGATAAAACCGGTCTTCTCCTGATTGAAGGACGATAGTTTTCAATCCGTAATTGACTGCAGTCTGAACTGATTGAAAAATTTCCTGATTGGTTAAGCGATACCTGGAAATTTTTCGATTTTCTGCCCGCAATCCACAGTAGAGACAATGACAGGAACAGTAATTAGAAAACTCAATAATCCCCC
>NZ_DAOLQM010000134.1:0-4444 GCF_035418125.1 Atribacter sp.
TTTGTAGAGGCTTGATACATCAAAGTCACAAAGGGATTTACGGGATAGCTTAGATGACTTATAAATGGTATTTTAGAGAAGACATTATTGGATTATAATGCTATCAATCATATCAAGGTGGTGAATTGAATAAAAATATGCTTTTAACCATAGACGTTGGAAATACCCATACCACTTTTGGAGTTTTTCATTATGAAAAACTTCTTGCTGACTGGAGAGTTTCAACCTCCTCACGTAGAACCAGTGATGAATGGGGATATATTCTAAAGGAACTCATAACTGATCAAGGCATTGAGAAAAAAAATATAAATCAAGTGGCAATTTCCTGTGTGGTCCCTCCCGTCCTCAATACCCTTCGAGAACTGTTTGAAAAGAAATGGATAAATATATTAATAGTAATTGGACCAGGAGTTCGTACTGGTTTATCAATAAGAGCGGAGCCAAAAGAAACTGGTGCCGATCGAATTGTTAATGCTGTAGCAGCTGCACATCTCTATGGTGGTGATTTAGTGATTATCGATTTTGGAACAGCAACCACTTTTTGTGCTATTAATGCCAGCCGTGAATATTTGGGGGGATCAATTGCTCCAGGAATTGGAATTTCACAAGAAGCTCTCTATGAAAAAACTGCCCGTTTACCTCGAATTGATGTTGAGATCCCAGATAAATGTATTGGGCGTAATACGGTTGAGGCAATGCATTCAGGCATTTTTTATGGGTACATCGGGTTATGTAGAGAAATTGTTATGAATATGAAAAAAGAATTTGCTCCAAAAGCACAAGTTGTTGCTACTGGAGGATGGGGAACATTTCTACATAGTTATTGTGATTTTATTGATTTTTTTAATCCAACACTTACCCTTGAAGGTTTGAGAATTATTAATGAACTTAATCAAAAGTCATGAAAATGTAAAAGATATTGCAATATTGGGTGATCAAACTCGTCTGGATGGTCATTATCAAGGTGAGGGAACGGTCATGATTCAGGGCGAGTTTCGTGGATCTATTGATTCAATGAATGTCATTATTACCCGACATGGACAGTCAAAAGCTTTTATCCAGGCAAAAAACTTAGAAATTTGGGGAACCTTAGCAGGTTTTACTCGAACGGAAAAGGTTATTTGTCGTAGTTCATGCCGAATAACGGGAATAATTATGTCAAATGGAATTGCTATAGAACCTGGAACAACGTTTGAGGGTGGATTGACATTCCCCCAAACTGGTGATAGTGGTGAAAAGTAAAACAATCGTAAGTGTTAGTTTAGGGTCTTCACTTCGCAATCACCAAGCCGAAATCGAATTAATGGATTTTAGAATTAATATTAAAAGAATAGGCGTTGATGGTGATAAAAAAAAGTTTATGCAAGTTTTAAGAGAATTGGATGGTAAAGTTGATGCCTTTGGTTTGGGGGGTGCTGACCTTTACCTCCGTGCTGGCCGATATAAATATCAAGTGGTTGATATTGCTAAAATGGTTTCAGTTTTGGAAAAAACACCAATTGTTGATGGTGGAGAACTCAAAGAAACTTGGGAAAGAAAGGTTCCACAGATTTTAGTCGAAAAGGAAAAATTAGATTTACAAGGGAAAACCGCACTTTTTATGAGTGGGATGGATCGTTATGGTTTAGCAGAGGGACTTTCTCAGCAGGGTTGTCGGCTTTTGATAGGAGATATGCCATTTGCGTTAGGAATACCCATTCCCCTAACTCGGCTTTCTACCCTTCGCTTTCTATCCATTATAATGATGCCGGTGCTTAGGCGTCTTCCTTTGAAAGTTCTATATCCAACCGGAAAAAGTCAAGAAACACGAGTTACTCGATCTCTTCATCTATTTAAAAGAGCCGATATCGTAGCTGGAGACTTTTTATATATCAATCGATTTATGCCGGACGATATGAAAGGGAAGATTATTATTACCAACACGGTCACAAATAATGATATCGAAACTCTTCGAAAATTTGGAGTAAAAATACTTGTTACAACTACTCCTGAGATGAATGGACGTTCTTTTGGTGCGAATGTTCTTCAAGCAATTTTTGTTTCAATACTCGAGAAACATCCTGATAAGATCTTACCTGAGGAATATTTACAACTAATGAATACCTTAAAAATTCAGCCACGGCTGCTTTATTTATAGATAATTTCATTTAAAAAATGTTCAGTATTTTAAAAAAAATACCCGGAGGGTAATAGTAGTGGACGAAAAAAAGATTGTGGAAGAAACGATTGAGAAATATGCTAAATATATTAATCCTGGTTTAGCTCGATATTATAAGTTTGCCCAACTTGATACTGTAGAGTGGACCAGTGCCGGTTCAAAGGTATGGGATGTATTTGGCAATGAATATATTGATTGTTTAGGTGGATTTGGAGTTTTCAATGTTGGAAGAAACCACCCCCGAGTTGTTCAGGCCGTAAAGGAACAATTAGAACGACTTCCTCTTTCTACTCGTACCTTGTTTAATAAACATCAAGCCGATTTAGCTGAAATGTTAGCCCGCATAACACCAGGCAATCTTCAATATTCTTTTTTTGGTAACAGTGGAACAGAAGCTGTGGAGGGTGCTTTAAAGCTGGCTCGTTTTTATACCGGCCGTGAAAAACTAATTTCTGCCAAGAATAGCTTTCACGGCAAAACTATGGGTTCATTAAGTCTATCGGGGCGCGAAGTTTATAAAAAGCCTTTTTTGCCTTGTCTACCAGAAGTATATCACGTTCCATTTAATGATATCGATGCCTTGAAACAATTGGTAGACAAAGAAACCGCCGCGGTTATTTTAGAGCCAGTACAAGGAGAAGGAGGTATCATTATTCCCTCTCCCGATTATTTAAAGCAAGTTAAATCGATTTGTGAAAAACAAGGAGCCTTGCTTATTTTGGATGAAATCCAAACCGGATTGGGTCGGACTGGAAAGATGTTTGCTTGTGAGCATTTTGATGTTGTGCCAGACATAATGACTCTTGCTAAGGGCTTGGGAGGTGGCGTGCTCCCCATTGGAGCATTCATCAGTACTGCCGAGATTTGGAAAGTATTTGAAGAGAATCCCTTTATTCATTCTTCAACATTAGGGGGGAATCCCCTTAGCTGTGTTGCTGGTATAGAAACCTTAAAAATCCTTCAAGATGAAAATATACCCGAATTAACCAGGATTAAAGGTGAGAAAGTCTTGCAACGGCTTGGTGAGATTCAAGCTGAGTCAGAGGGAATGATTCAGGAAATAAGAGGAATTGGTTTGTTGATTGGTATCCAATTTGGAGATTCCGATATTGCGTCTTTGATAGCCATGGAGATGGCTCAGCGTCGTATTTTAGTAGCCTATACTCTTAATAACCCAACTGTGATTCGTATTGAGCCACCACTGACTATATCTTATGAAGAGTTAGAGACAGTTTTATCCAGATTAAACGAATCCTTGGTCTCAGTGCGAGTATTGTTAAATGAGATAGAGGGAGAATAAAGACCATGGGAAAAGTAAATGATGTTATTACCATTCAACAATCAGTCGAAAATGTTTTTCTCGAGGCTCAGAATATCGAGCAATTAGCTAAATTTCTTCCAGATCTTCAAGAAGTAAGAATTCTTAAAAAAAATATGAACGAAGTTGATAGTTTTTGGAAAGGCAGCTTTCAAGGAAGAGAAGTAAAGTGGACTGAGCGAGATATATGGGATGAAGCCAATAAAGAATGTCGATTCTTTATATTAGAAGGAGATTTTAAGGTTTACCAAGGAATGTGGAAGTTTATCCCATTATCCGATATGGAGACAAAAGTAGAGCTTGAGATTGAATATGACTTAGGGCTTCCACTGGTGGGGGCTTTGATCAATACTTTTCTTAAAAAGAAGATGTTAGAGAATGCTCAAGCAATGCTAAAAGCCTTAAAACAAATGATCGATCAAGCCTGAATCCGGTTTGGTGAGGAAAAGGTAAGGTAAATAGAATATAATCTTAAACTAATTCATTATATTGAGTGAAAGTGAAGGAAAGAATAAAAGAATTTATAGTTCCTTCACCCTTGACGGGAGAAGGAGAGGATGAGGGTGAAAGCCCAGAATGAGATCCTGATTGGTTGCTCTAAAAGAATTACCTTAAAAAACGTTCCGGTGTTTTCAGGATAGACCTTCATGCTGCCTGGCAGCACCAGATGAGGATGAAAATAGTTACCTAAATCCGTCATTGCGAGAAGTAAAGCGACGTGGCAATCTCATTCCTAAAAACAGTGAGCCGTGAGTAGTGAATCGTGAATTGAATAAAAAAATTAAGAATTGATGAACTTTGGTAATGAGAAACCCTTGGGGGAAGCCTCTCCCTTTAATTAAAGGGAGAAAAAACTTAAAAGGATGAGATCCTCACGCGGGAAAGCACCGCTCAGGATGACGTCGGTGGTGTCAGATGAGATCCTCACGCGGGAAAGCACCGCACAGGATGACGGATTTTTTAAACAT
>NZ_DAOLQM010000134.1:4544-5708 GCF_035418125.1 Atribacter sp.
AGATGAGATCCTCACGCGGGAAAGCACCGCACAGGATGACGGATTTTTTAAACATTGTTATATTTTCAGGACAGGTTACAAGGAAATTAAGGCAAAGGGAATTAGAAGAAGAAAAAAAAGGTTTTAATGAAATATATTTTACAGGTTCTAAAAGTGAATCAGCAAGAAGATATTAGCATTTTATTTTTTTCGTTCACTTTTTTAGGTTTTTGGCTTATCACTGTATTGAAAGATTGAAGGTGAATTTCGTGGATAGCTTTGCCTTTATAATCCATGCAATGGATGCTCAAGACATCAAAGATCATAAAAAAATACTCCGTGTTTTGCCTAACCGGTCGGTTGAATACCTCGCCTCTCACATATCGCCGTTTGTTTTATCCCATGTTACCGGAGTTCGCTCACAGGCGACTGGGAAAGAAATCAAAGGGTGGTTTGTGGGCCTTCCTATGACTTCAAGGGTTCTCATTGAATACCCATTTACTTTTGTTTCGAAGCAAATTCAAAAATGTGGTTTATTGGCGGAAAAGCTCGGAGCTAAGATTATTGGTTTAGGTGCTTTTACATCAGTAGCTGGTGATGGAGGAATTACTCCCAAAAAAGGCTTAACTATTGCCGTTACCACCGGTAATAGTTATACCGTGGCAACGGCTCTGGAAGCTACTATGATTGCAGCCCAAAAGATGACATTAGACTTTAATAGTGAAGAGTATGCAATAGTTGGTGCTACTGGCTCAATTGGAAGAGCTTGTGCCCTCATTTTAGCGCAAGAAAAAAAGAAAGTTAGGGTTGTTGGGCGCGATCAGGAAAAGGTGAAGAATGTACAACAGGAAGTTGAGCAGTTTTCACCTTATCCAGTAAAAGGATTTACAAATATTGAACAAGGAATTAAAGGGTGTCGGATTATTTTAACCGTCACCTCGGCCATAGAAACCATAATTCAAAGTCATTGGATCGAACGAGGAGCTGTTGTTTGTGATGTGTCAAGGCCCAGAAACGTAGCTAAAGAGATTATGCAGTCCCGAAAGGATATTTTAGTTATTGAAGGTGGTATTGTCGATGTGCCTGGCAAGCCTGATTTTGGAATGAATTTTGGATATCCACCGGGCAAGGCTTATGCTTGTATGTCAGAAACGATGATCCTAACTTTGGAAGGTCGATTTGAAG
>NZ_DAOLQM010000135.1:0-5696 GCF_035418125.1 Atribacter sp.
TCATTTCCCATATAAAAATAAGTTTTTAAACCACGTACCGAAAGCAACATTTTATCTTTCTAATTTCTCCTTCAATCATAATTTCAATTAAAAAATCCCAATTTTACTATAAATGTTTAAATAAGCATTTTAGGAGGCACAATTCAAAATGAACGGTTGTACCTCCCAAAATAAAGTTTTAGTGTTTGGAAATGTAAATATGAGTTACGGCATACCTGGCCCACATATCTCCCCAACTCGATAATCCATCTTTATTGGGTTCTAGCCCTTCACCTTTAAGGAAAGGTTTCCATGCCGCACTGTATTGCTGTTGAAAAAGGAATACTGCTGGACATTCCTTAGCTAATATTCTTTCTGCTTCTCGATACTTTTCAACTCTTTGTTCCCATTCTCCGAGAGAGTCAGCTTTTCGAACTAATTCGTCATATTCGTCGCTGGACCAAGCATGACGCCCACCGGTTAGGTAGAGGTCCATAAAGTTACTAGGATCAACATAGTCAAATTGATAGGCTAATAGGAAAAAGTTGTGGGTACGTTGATTCAAAGCGTCAGTAAAAGTTTTCACTTCCATAATCCGGGGTATAATGTTAATTCCTAAGTTCTCTTTCAATTGAGCCTGGATATATTCGGCGGCGGGTTTTTGCCAGGGCATTAATTGATCCTCTGCTCTAATCCATAGTTCCAATTCAGGAAACCCCTTTCCATCAGGATATCCAGCTTCAGCTAAAAGTTTCTTTGCCAATTCTGGGTCAAATTTTGAGGACTCTTTCGCTTCTTCAGCATCATCGTAACCAGGAAATCCTTTAACCAGCAACGAGTACTCTGGAGAGGCAAGGTCCTTAAGAACTGTTGAGCATAGCTCTTCTCGGTTAGAAGCATGGTTTATGGCATATCGAACCCTTATATCATCAAAAGGAGGCTTTGTCGTATCAAATGAAAGATAAAAGATGCGGAACATCGGCCAAGAATGTAATTCATCGGGCATATTTTGCCTGACATAAGCTAATTGACCTGGATTAACGTCGCTTCTGTAAATTTCATTATTTAGGTAGGCAGGAAATCCTGTCACCGGATCAAAGGTTCCATATTTTAATACAATTTTTTCAAGATATGGTTTCCAAAGACCTTCATAGTATGGATTTTTAACCAGGGTTATATGGCTTCCTTTAACCCATTCTTCTACTTTAAAAGGACCATTACTAACCATGGTCTCCGCTTGAGTAGCATACTCATTCCCATGTTGTTTAACTACGTGTTGAGGAACGGGAAAAAGCCAAACCAAAGCACCTAACAGATATGGTTTTGACACTTCAGTAGTTAGTACCAGAGTGTAATCATCCAAAGCCTTTATTCCCAATTCGTCAACTGGCAATTCACCTTTTTCAACTTTATCCCAATTTTTAATTTCTATCATAAGGCTCCAATACCAGCTAAAATCATAACCCTGCTGAGCACAACGTTGCAATGCAAATACATAATCGTTAGCCGTAACTGGCTGGCCATCTGACCATTTCAACTCTTTTCTAAGATGGAAAGTCCAGCTCAAGCCATCTTCTGACACCTCCCAGCTTTCAGCTCCCACCGGAACTGCATTTAAATCTTTATCGAAGCTCATGAGAGGCTCCTGCACAAAGTCAGATCCACCTTGCAGGCAATTATAGATGGTTTGCATATAATCCATGTAAGTTCCACTTTCAAGTTTTAACGGATAATATAAAATTTGCTCTGATGCAGGAAGAGCGTCAGGTGGAAGAGAAACGTCAGCAGCAAAACTAAAACCAGTAACTCCTAACAAAAAAACTCCGGTAAGCAAAATAATCATAAGGTTTTTTCTAACTTTTTGCATTTTTTCTCACCTTACACTATGTATAACATAGTTTATTTTTGGTTAATGAAATAATATCAATGGTGAACTACATACATCACAGACATATTGAAAGCTAATAACCCTCTCCTCTCCAATATGCTATTATCTAAGAAACTTCCTCAACCTCACCCCCTCCCCCTCAGCCTTGGATCCATAGCATCTCTAAGTCCGTCTCCTATAAAAGACAAAGAGAGCACGGTAAGAGCTAAAAATATAGCCGGAAACAAAGTTAAGTACCAATAAAACTGTATATAATATAATCCTTCGCTTATCATTTGCCCCCAACTGGGAGTGGGAGGGTTTACTCCTACTCCTAAAAAACTCAAAGTTGCTTCCAACATAATCGCATTGGGTAAACATAAAACCATACCTACAATAATAGGAGCAACCGCATTGGGTAAAAGATGGCGGAATAGAATACGGTAAGGGCGTGCTCCGATAGCTTTAGCAGCAACCGCATATTCTCTTTCCTTCAGAGTAAGGATTTCTCCTCTTACCAAGCGGCACACATCCATCCAACTTACCATAGCTAAAATAAAGATGATATTTTCTAATCCACTTCCGAATAGAGTGACAAATAAAATTGCTATAAGGAGGGGGGGTATTACCGAGAATGTTTCCACCAGGCGCATGACTACCCAATCTACTATTCCTCCCAGGTAACCTGCCAGTGCTCCCAGAGGAACTCCGATCACCAAAGCTAAAAGTGCTGTACTAAAACCTACCAACAGCGAAATCCTTATACCATAAATAACTCGACTATAATAATCTCTTCCTAAAGCATCTACCCCAAACCAGTGATGTACCGAAGGAAAATCATTTATTTTTTCTAAATATTTTTGTTCCGCATAACCAGTGGGAGTAATAAGGGGAGCAAAAACTGCACCTATTATTAATACTAAAATTATCACTAAACCAGTTACTGCTAACTTGTTTTTACGTAGATAAAACCATATCTCGGCTATATTCATTTTTTCCCCTTTCCAAGACGAACCCGAGGGTCAACAATGGTATAAACGATATCAGTAACCAGATAGGTTAATGAAAGTGAAACTGAAATAAAAAGCATAAGAGTCATTTCAAGGGGATAATCACGCTTGTAAATGCTGGTAACAAAGTATCCACCTAATCCAGGGATACGGAACACTTTTTCTATTAAAATGCTGCCGGTCATCACCCCAGTAAACATTGGTAATAAAATAGTTATGACAGGTATTAAGGCATTTTTAAAGGCATGGCGAATCAAAATATACCAGTCAGGGAGACCCTTTGCTTTGGCAGTTAGAATATATGGTTCGTTTAGAACCTCGAGCATGCTGGAACGAGTATAACGAGCAATTATCCCAAAAGGAAAGAGGCCATAGGCAATAATAGGCATAATCCAGGTTCTTGGCTCCCCAAAACTAAATCCACCGCTGGGAAACCAGTGAAATTTAAGAGAAAAAATAAATATCATGAAAATCGAGCTTACATAAACAGGTACAGAGATACTATAACTGCTGAAAGCTGTACATAAATAATCAAGGAAAGTATTGGGTTTCCTGGCAGAAACAATGCCCAACAAGAGCCCAGCAGTAATAGCCCAAGCTAATCCTAACCCGCCCATAAAAGCACTAATCGGTAAAGTTCTTTTAACTAAATCAATTATTTCTTCTCCCGGACTCTGGTAAGATTTACCAAAATTAAAATGAAGGGCATTCCACATAAACTTAAAATATTGAACGTATAGAGGGTCATTAAGCCCATACATCTCTAATATTTTTTCCTTTGCTGCCGGAGAAAGAGGCATTTTTTCTTCGTCAAATGGCCCTCCAGGTATACTATGCATTACGGAGAAAATGATGATGGTGACTATGATCAAAGACACCAAGGAGGAAAGTATACGTTTTATGATGTACACTACCATCTTATTCCACATCCTTTTTCTAAAACACTACCTTAATGTTTAAGCACTTTTTATTTCTTATGAAAAATATAGCAGTACAACGATTACAAACTCATTCTTAATTATCAGTAAAACTAGGAACAGAAGATCGACCCTGCAGAATAATATCCTTTCTGTCAGTTAAAACAACAACCGTTAGTATTATTCATTCTAACATTAATTATCTTGGATTTTCTTTGATCACAAATTGATTTGTGACAATGCTTGTTTTAAATCATCAATTAATAACTCGGACTCTTCTAATCCAATATGAACTCTTACTAACGATAGTCTATCTTTATCATTATCACCACAAAGGGTTACCGCATATGGTATTATAAGACTTTCATAACCACCCCAACTTACTGCCCGCCTAAAATACTTTAAACTATCGGTAAATTTAGCTATGTTATTTTCTGAGTTTGTTTTTATTTTAAAAGAAAACAACCCTGACCCACCCCGCATCTGTTCTTTTGCTAATTTAAACTGGGGATTTTCTTTAAAAAATGGGTAATTTATCTCGGCAATCTTTTCTTCATTTTTCAAAAAATCGATAATTTTAAGTGTATTCTCATAATGAACACGCATTCTAATATGAAGCGTCCTCAAACCTCTTAAAACCAGCCAGGCCATAAAAGGATCGGGAACTGTACCTATATTTTGAAACTCGGTCTTAAAGATATGAGCAATATCTTCTTCCTTGCCTATAATAGCCCCTGCTACTACATCACTATGCCCTCCTATATATTTCGAAACAGAATGCACGACTAGGTCTATCCCATAGTCAATTGGATTTTGAAAAATGGGAGTAGCCCAGCTATTATCTATGATTGTTTTAATTCCATGTTTTTTTGCTATTTTCGCTATCTGCTTAAGGTTCTGAATTTTAAAAGAAAAAGTAGTAGGACTTTCAAGATAGATTATTTTGGTATTTTTATTTATATTTTTCTCAATTTCTTCAGGGTCGGTTCCTTCAACATAAGAAAAGGAAACGTTAAATCTTTTAAGATATTTTTCTAATAAAGTTTTAGTCCAACCATATACATCTCTCACTGATATTACATGGTCTCCAGATTTTAAAAAAGCCATCATGCTTCCTGAAATAGCTGCTACCCCTGAACTAACTAGTTTTGCCTTTTCTCCATGTTCTAATTCAGCTATTTTTTCTTCCACTAAATTAACTGTTGGATTATTTCCCCGGCTATAAATGTAACTATTTTTCTCGTCTTTTAATGCATTTTTAAAATCAGCAAATGTTTTAAAAGAAAAGATAGAGGTTTGAAAAATTGGAGGGTTCACTGCCCCAAAAGGTAAATCTTCTTCTCCTAAATGATGCAATATCTCTGTTACTTTGGGTTTTTTTGTTTTCATAATTTCATGTCTCCTCTTCTCCAACATATTCATATATTTTTTATTATTTCTTTCATTAACAATGAAGTTATTAATTGGCCTTCTATTACTCCTTCGCTCGAACTTATAATTATAATTGTATTTCTGTGCAAAAGCTTAATCTAATAATTGTTTATATATAGCAAGCTTAGCCTACCATCATTTCTTTTCAAATAATAGTCATTCTATCAAATAAGCTCATTAACTCAACCTTTGCAGTTCAATAATAACACTTTTTCAAACAACAATAATGGGGAACTATTCACAAAATGAGTGAATTGTATAGCTGATGAGTCTATTCTGAAAATATCATTCAAATGAATTCTCCTCCTTGGAGGGGTGGGGCTTTGTGGTGGAGAGGGTGCCTTTAATCTGTCATCCAAAGTGGTGCCTTTCCACCTACATGTCTCATCCACTCAATTCGTCGTTGCGAGGAGCCTAACCGTCTTTTGGTTAGACGACGTGGCAATCTCTTAATGAAGTCTTTAAAGGATTAGGAATAGAAAAACAGTCATA
>NZ_DAOLQM010000136.1:0-5672 GCF_035418125.1 Atribacter sp.
ACAAAGGAGGATAATGAGTCACCCCATGATTGAGGTGAATGATATTGTTGAAGGTTCGGTAGTTGGCATCACTAAATTCGGGGCGTTTATTGAATTAGAGGATGGGAAAAAAGGACTCATCCATATTTCGGAGATATCAAATCAATTTGTTAAGGATGTGAATGATTTTCTTAAGGTGAATGATAAAGTAAAAGCCAAGGTTATTCACATTTCTGATGATGGTAAAATTGACCTCTCGATAAAACGGCTGAATGAGGACGAAGAGTACTTAGAGAAATTAGAGAAAAGTAAAGCTATGTTTGAACAAAAGTTGAACAAATTTCTCAAGCAAAGTCAAGACAAGCTTACTGATCTCAAAAAACACCAAGAAAATAAACGCAAATTCCACTGATTTTTTTAATTTATAATATTCATTCATAAGAGGGAAGCCAGGTTTTTTTGAGCTTCCCTCTTTCGCATTATGCTGATTAAACTATAGGTAGTTTTTTAGGCGATCTTTTTCTTCGATAATTTCTCCACTTTTGCTAACTACTCTTAAAACCCCTTTAACAATTCGAGTTCGAACTTGACCACAAGCCTCAGGGTTTCCTAACAGATGGGGTGCATCCAAAATACCTTTTTGGATGGCACGAGCAAGAGTAGCGGGAGAAACCCAGGGATCATCTCCGTCCTCCTTATGATGAATATTTTTAATAGCCTTAAGAAGAATTCTTGCTTCATTGATCAAACGTTCTTTTTCTTCTTGAATTACTTGATCCTTTTCCCAGTTGGGAAAATCAAAGAGCAAGTCCTTGATGATACCCTGAACAATCTCGGCACTTTCAATGAGCTCATTGGGATAGATAAGATGATCAGCTTCGCTATAACCAACAACGTGAATAATATCCGGTTTGAGAACCAAGCCCAATATTGTGGATGCCCCTAATTGTCCTTTGGCAATATTCATATTGGTAGAAAAATGAGCCAACCCTCCCCGGGTTTGAGTATAAATGGTAAAATTTTTATCCTCAAGGGGGGTAATTAATTCTTTTTTGGCAAGCATTTTTGCTAAATCAGCTCGAGGAGAGATTCCATTGGGATTATTGAACATATATTGAGCTATGTAGTGTTTTGCACCGGCTTTTTTTGCATTATAAGCTGCTAAGAAAAAAGCAGCACAGGCGACACTATCCGGCGCATCTCTCAGGCTCCACTGATGGGATTCGTTGACTTCCAAGGGAATACCAAGAGAAGCATATTTTTTCATGGCATTTTGATTTTCAGTAATAGCGGTTTTTATTGGACGTTGGGATCGACCATCCAATCGGCTGTACCAGGTTAAGGGGACTGCACCCCAAGCAATATGAATGGTTTCAGATAATAATTGAGCCCAGTCTTCCAGATAGTTGGTTCCACTATAGCAACGCAGCAGAGGGTAGTTCCCAACCCGAGAAGCAGCATAGATTTTTTCGAGGTCATCACGACATCTAATTGGAACACCACCAGCTCCGCTTTCATCAACTTTCATTTTTTCAGGTTCAAAAAAGAACTCTTGGGCATTTTGGTCCGGTCCCAAGGAAATAACATCAATGGTTTTTGAATGGCTGATTTGAGCGACACCTTTAATGGTTTCTTCAACGCTTGGTCTTCCAAAATGATGTCGAAGGAGAGGGAAGGGTTTTTTGGCAAGAATCCTTTCAGGAAGAGTGGAGGGATATTTTTTATCGGGAGGGATATCTTGGGTAGTTTGATGAATACTTTCAAGGATTTCATCAAAACTCTCTTTGCCGCTGAAAATATATTGAAAAACACCAACACTCTGAGCAATTGGTTCTAAAGCTGGTGTACAACTAAGAATATAAGTACTTTGATCAAGAAGATGATTATTGTCTAATTGGCGGCGTAATTCGATAAAGAGAGACCGAGCCGAATCTTCACTTAAGCGGTAGCCCACAATAACACGTTGAGGTTTTTTTTCTTTAATACATTCAATCAACTGGTTGATGGGTATTGCTGGTCCCAAAAAATAGGATGTGTATTGGTATTCTTCGGCTAAACTAAGGAAACGATAAATTCCAGCAACATGAACACAGTTTTCTAAAGAAGCACCAATTATTGTTTTCTTCTCAGCCATGTCAAAACCTCCGATCATTAGCTTGAGTTGGTTTCTACCACGATCATTTCCCGTATTTCTTTTACACTAAGTCCCGCTAATCCCAGCTTTTCTATGGTCCTTCCTTCAACAAAGTAATCCCGGTTGTGAAGAATGTTGGCTAACTGGATCATACAATCAATCGTTGGAGTTGGGATTTGTAACATTTTCCCAAAGGATGAGATTGGAACCAGGCTCATGGGAACATCCTCAGTAATATAACGAGTAAAAATGGTATAGGGAGCCCGGATTCCGCGGTAACCAGGATTGTTCTGGATAGCCTCATAAAGGTTTCTTCCAAAAGCATCATAAGCAGAGTAGAGCCATTCTCGTGCAGTAATGGCTCTTATCCCTAAAGCCTCAGCTACTTTAACTCGCTCGTTGTCAACTGCTTCGAGGATTAAAGCAACTGAAGGGGTAATACCATCGATATAATAATCAAATTCACCATGGGTGTTTTCAATGCGAGCTGCATTGAGAATGGTTAAAGTGGGATGAAAAACGGCTCCAATATTATTAAAACTGGTTTTGAGAACATTATCTTCAGGAACAAACTGGGGAAGTGCTTTCCGAAGAGCAGTAACTACTTCAACGGTTTTATAGGCTGGAATAGCAGCTACTGGTATGCTATTTTTAATTCGGAAAATTTTTACTTGGGCCGGACCACTGATTCGACTCGCAAAAAGAAAGGTTTGAGCTTCAGATATGATCACCTCAGCAGTCACATTTCGCTCTTTAAATATTTGCCTAAACTCCAACGCTCCACCAGTACGGCCAGGATTAAGAACTATAATTTGACCATTCTTGAGATAGGGAACGAGATTTTCCGCCATGAAGCGCTGACCGGTTGCCGGAACAACAACCATAATAATTTCAGCATCTTTGATTGCTTCTTCAATGTTTGGAGTAACAACATTAAGTGGAGCAAATCCCTGGATTTCTCCTTCAACCTGAATACCACCCATCAATTTTATAGAATTTAATCGTTCTGGAGTTCGATTGTATAAGTTGACTTTGAAACCTTTTAAAGAAAGATATCCAGCCAAAGCCTGGCCGCCATGACCGGCTCCCAATACTGCATAATGAGTTGCATCAATTGCGCTCATGTCTTATCCTTTCCATAGCAATTTGAAGAAGCTTTTGTACCATTGAACGATAGTCTACACCGCGATGAGAACACATTTCCGGGAAAGCACTATGTTTATAGTGGAGAAGCGGTAGAGCATTTATTTCAAAAAAGAGAGGCAGGTTTTCTTTTTGATCAAAAATGAGATGGAAGGTAGAAAAGTCTTTGAGGTTTAGTTCACGGAAAATTTTTATGGCCATGCTTTCTAACATGGTTTTATGCTCATCACTTAATTTTGCTGGGCAGGATATATCATCAACGTACCCCTTTTTGCTTTCGATTTCGGCATCATAAAGGGGTTTTTCTCGGGAAAGATTCAGTTCCATAATAGGGAGAACCTCGGGGTTATTCCCGTTTCCCCAGAGACCGATCACCATTTCTCGACCCTCAACGAATTTTTCAATCAATACTTTCTCACCGGTTTGGTTAAAAACCTCTTCAGCCTTTTTTAGCAGGCTTTCCTGGTCATTCACTATTGAATCAGACGATAACTTAAGGCAATAATTACGAAAACGAGATTTTATTATATAAGGATAAGCTAAGCTATCAGGTAGTAAATCCCCAGGTGACCATTGGATAGATGAAGTGGTTGGAATACCAATACCCCTCAAGGAAAGTTTGGTGAGAGACCGATCAAGGCAAAAGGAGTGAATAGTTGAATTCGAACCAAGATAGGGAATATTCAGGGCATCTAATAATGACGGTAAGAAAGCTTGATCGTATATTTCTGCTGAGCAAACTGCAAGATTAAAAACAAAATTTGCATTTTGATTTGAGAGAGAGGGAACTAATTCTGCAAGCGGGACATCTACATTGAGTTGATGGCAGTCCCAACCCTTTTGTGTCAGAGCTTCAATAACCATAGAAACTGTTTTTCCATGTAAATCGAGTCTATTGGAATAAAAATTCTTTTCTCTTTCTTCAAATATCTTTTTACTGAATGTAATGAGGATTTTTTTTATACTCATCTCCTCCTTTTAGAGAATATGACCTAGTATTAAATTCAATTCATATTAAAAGATGTACATTTTAACCTGTAGGCCCATCTGCTGGCTTGTTTTATTGCACCTGATAATTAAATGTAGCGACACGCCTTGGCATGTCGAACTTTGGATTTTCATCCTCATCTGGTGTTGCTATACAGCATAAGGGTCTATCCTGAAAATACCATCAAATGAATTCTTTAATCGGTCATCCTGAGGCTTCGTTTTTCGAAGCCGTGAGGATCTTATCCTGGGCTTTCACCCTCATCCTCGCCTTCTCCCATCAAGGGAGAAGGAATTATATTGATGTGTCATCCGGATTGGTGCTTTTCCACGTAAGGATCTCATCTTTTTTCTTTTTAATTTAAAAATATTTTTAAAGGCTGAGATTCTTACTTTGTACAAAACACTCCTTAGAATGAGGGAGTGTATTGATGAGATTGCCATACCATTCAACCCAAAGACAGTTGGGCTCTTGGGATGATAGCTTAAGATAGGTATTTTCATCTTCGTTTAGAGTTGCCGGGCAGTATGACTATCCGCTAAAAATATGTATTTATTTATATCATAAAAAGGACTTTAGAAGCAAACAGGAAGGAAAAGGCTGTATTTTCTTTTAAAAAATTGATAAGATACCGTTGGTAGTTTAGAGAGAGGTTCTTAAAAACTATGATTGATGGAATGAAAATAGCTCTTGAAGAAGCGCAGAGAGCTTTTGAGGAAGATGAGGTTCCAGTCGGAGCCTGTATTATTCAAGGGGGTCAATTAATAAGTGTTGGCCATAATCGTCGTGAACAAAAACAAAAAATAACTTCTCATGCTGAAATTGAAGCAATACAGAAAGCCTCACGGGTTCTGGGGAGTTGGAGATTAGAAGGTTGTGACCTTTATGTCACATTGGAACCATGTTTAATGTGTGCAGGAGCCATAATCCAGAGTCGAATTCGGAAGTTAGTTTATGGAGCCAAAGACTCTAAATCCGGTGTTGCCGGAAGCGTTCTTGACCTTTTCAGCAAAAAACTGTTTAATCATTCTGTTGAGGTATATAGCGGAATTTACGAAGACCGCTGTAGCCAAATATTAAGACAATACTTTAAGAAAAAAAGAGAAATTGGAGAGGTGGCCGAGTTGGTCGAAGGCGCTCGACTCGAAATCGAGTAGGCAGTGCTGAGCTGTCTCGTGGGTTCGAATCCCACCCTCTCCGCCATTGAAGAAAAAAGCAACATAACTCCTACTCAGATTTTTTAAATATTGTTAAGGATAGTTGGTAATTTTTTTTAATGAAGCTAAATAAATTTTTAAAAGAATATTTCTCTTAACCAAGTCTTAACTTCAAGGATCGACCAGATAGTACATTTAAAAGTGGTTTTTTGTTAAGATCAATAAATGCTCAAAAAGAGAAACAAATTCCTTTGCGAGTCATTTTAATATT
>NZ_DAOLQM010000137.1:0-5669 GCF_035418125.1 Atribacter sp.
GAATGATTACTTTTTTCTCACGTTCGATATCAATCGGATTAAAAAGTGGATTGTTTACTAAATCGATAATCAGCTCTAATGATTTCTCCCAATGATTATTAGGGACAACTATATAAAAATCAGTGGTATCCAAGGAGGTGCCAGCATTAATATTGCCACCAATGGCTTGAACCTGCCTAGATAATTCTAATCCTGGGTAATTGGTCGTACCCTTAAAAACCATATGCTCAAAAAAATGAGAGATTCCAATCTGAACTGGTTCTTCATCTTTAACTCCAACTCTTGCCCAAAGATTCAAAGTCACTAAAGGTGATTTCATCCGATGAAATACTACTTTTAAGTCCGATGGAAATACTTTTTTTGTATAAGACAAATTCATCTTGATTTTTTTCTCCTAAACCGAGATGATCTTCATGATATTTTCTTGATATTAGATGACAATGAAAATACTTATCCTGGAATCGATCTCTCTCTTTTATAAGAGGGGATAAAAGGGAAATTAAAAAATTAAATTAGAACAAAAAAAGGATGGCGGGTATCACATACCCGCCATACTAACACTTTAAGCTTCTGAGTTTGTTAAGTTTATCAAAGAGTTATTATTCTTCTGGTACTGGGCTAATTATCGGTTCTTCCGATGGTTCATATTCATAATTATACATATCCGCTGGCATCCCTGACATTCCCTGTAGACCCTGCATAATCATAGGCATTGCTGTTTCAATAATATCCTTCCAGGGCGAAACCGGAGTCGTGGCTGATAGCAGAGTTACTTTGCCTTCTTGAATAACTAAAAATGAAACTGGCTCCATAGTAATACCCCCACCCGTGCCTCCACCAGAAGGTTGACCAGCTGGCATACCAAGACCGCCACCACCACCAAATCCAACATCAACCTTAATCACTGGTACTACTGTCACGTCTCCTACTTGAATTGGCGTTCCAATTAGAGTATTGGGTTGAACCATTTGGGTTACCTTGGATAAAACCGCATCCATCAAAGTTATGATATCGTTAGATACGCTTTCTTGAGACCATCCCCAGCTTCCCAAAACCAAAACCATTAGTCCAATTAAACTTATTAATACCGCTTTTTTCATACCTATCGCCTCCAAATAACTTTCAAATAAAATTTCATTAAACATACATTTCACTTTTAGAGTGACTTTCTAACTCTTATAAATTTTATTATAAAGCTATCTTCGTTCAATATGTTTTTCTAAATAAAAATCTTTTTTACTCGTTCAATCTTGATAAACCCTCTTTGGCTTGAACATTTTCTGGATCGAGCTCAAGAACCTTATTAAAATATTCCTTGGCTTTCTCCTGGTCTCCCTTTTTGCTATATGCTTCAGCTAAACCAATATAGGCATCAATAAATTCAGGGTGTTTATTGATCACCAGATTAAAATCTTCGATGGCCATATCAACTCCTCCCAAAGGAGGGGGGACCATTAATCGAGCATATCCCCTGGCAACTAAAGCATAAGGATTATCCGGTTCAATTTCTAAAGCACGAGCAAACTCCCGGAAGGCTTCCATCCCATATTGAATTTTTTTGTTAAGATCTGCTGTAGACTGAGCAAGCTCTCCTAATGCTTGCCCCAAGAGAGCATGAGCATCAGCGAGTTCGGGACTGTTTTTTAAAAGGTCTTCAAAAATTTGCCTTGCTTTCTCAAAATCCTTTTTTTGAAGACTTTCCCTCCCTTTTTTAATCAATTCCTGTTTTGCATTCTCAGAAAGAGTTTGAGTTTGGGGTAATAATCCTGGAATAGTTTCGAATATTTCCCCTACACCGGCATCGGGCTCACCAATATTATAAATCTGAAATATCCCATCTTTTACCACTAATATAGCAACTGGTTCAAGGCTTATTCCACCAAAAATCATTTGAAAAGAAGAGTTTTTGTCGCTGCCAAAAGACAAGACATTGGTTTTTACCACCGGTATAATTGTCAGTTCCCCAATAATAACAGGTTTTCCCAGGGTATATTCGCCTTTTAAAGCAGAAGTTATTCGAGTAATTTCAGAATCAATACTTTCTACTGCCCAAACCGATAAAGACATAACCAACCAAATTAAAATTACCATGAACACAATTTTTTTCAATCTCTCACCTCCTTTTATAATTATACACTTTTTTAATAAAGTTTAAGAGCCCAAATTATTAAAAGCAATAAAAGCCTCCTCAGATTACACTCATACCTTGACGAGTACTAAATAACTCCTTAAAATAGTATCGCATTCTTTTTTGCGCCCGTGGCTCAATTGGATAGAGCAACAGACTACGGATCTGTCGGTTGGGGGTTCGAATCCCTCCGGGCGCGCCACCGCTTCATAGAGCGTTTCTCGTTTTATAAATCCGGTGTAAAATTGACGAGTATGTTGCTCAAATATTATTCCTGCTTTTTCCTTGTCAATATTTGATCCCTTTTAGCAAAGAGGGTAAGGTCATTTGAAAGAACAGAGAAAAAAATCGAATCCCTCAATCTTCCTTTATTCAAAGGGAGAGGTTTAAGGAAAAAAATGAGGTCCTCACGCTGGAAATCACCGCTCAGTTTGACAGTATTTTTAAAAATTCTTTTGTAGGGGCTTGATTTATCATGCCCGCAAACGAGATGAAAAAAAAGATTAACCTTGAGAGATTCTCACGTCGCTGCGCTCTTAGAAATGACGACTTTAAGGTTCCTTCTCCCTTGATGGGAGAAGGTGAGGATGAGGATGAAATCCTTCCTATTCAATACTCACAACCCGCTTCTTGCTATATTTACAAGATAAAGTCCCATCCCGCCCTGCAATCGAAATACCGCACCGTATTCTATTTTAAATTAAATTTCACAAATCTCTAAAAAAGAAACTTGAATTTAAAGTTCTAAATAGGTAATATTTAACTGTAATTAAAAATACATATTATATTTTGGGGGGGTTTATATGAAAAAAACGTATATTTTAGTTGTAATGATGTTGTTGGTGGTAGCGGTTCTTTTAGTTCCAGCTTTGGCAGAAGCAAAGTACAAAATAGCTTTTGTTCCCAAACTAATTGGAATTCCTTATTTTAATGCTATGGAAGAAGGTGGGAAAAAGGCGGCTGCAGATCTGGATGTTGAATTTATTTACACTGGTCCGGTAACGGCCGATGTTGCCAAACAAAGTGAAATTGTTGACAACCTCATCACACAGGGAGTAGATGCCATTGCTGTTGCTCCCAACGACCCAGCAGCAATCACTCCAGTACTCAAAAAAGCTCAGGAAAAAGGCATTGTTGTCTTAACCAGCGATACCGACGGAGCTCAGGATGTACGTGAGGTATTTGTCAACCAGGCTCTTCAAGATGCAATTGGTTACACCACTTTAGACGAATTAGCCAAAGCCATGAATTACGAAGGAGAGTTCGCCATTGTTTCTTGCGGACCTACTGCTTGGAACTTGAACACCTGGATTCTCTATGAACTACAAAAGCTAGCCGAATATCCTAATATGAAATTAGTAACCATTCGTTATGCCGAAGAAGATGTTCAAATGGCCATTAATGTCATGCTTGATTTGATTAATGCTTTCCCCAACTTAAAAGGTGTTATAGGTCAATGCAGTACTTCAGCTCCTGGAGTTGCGGAAGCTGTCGAACAAGCTGGTAAAATTGACCAAATCTTTGCTACTGGTATTTCAGTTCCCTCAATGATGTCAAAATATGTGAAAAGTGGAGCAGTGAAGTCCTTTGTTCTCTGGAACCCTGTTGACTTGGGCTATCTAACTGTTTGGGCAGCAAAATACTTGCTGGATAAAAATACCTTTGAAGATGGAAAAGAATATGATGTTCCAGGCATAGAAACCAAACCGGTATTTTTAGTACAAGACAAAATGTTGGTGCTTGGTCCTCCCAAGGTTTTTGATGCCAACAATGTCGATCAATTTAACTTCTAAATATTTTCTTCGGGCGTCCTTCGGGACGCCTTTTTCTTTATTTATCCATAATATTTTTATGCATGAAGTTGAATATATACGTTGTTTTTAAAATATTCTTAAAGTTAAAGAACTAGTTTTGTACCAATTATTCCCTAACCTCTATAGGGAGGGTCAAGAATTAGGAGCTCACCATGGATACCATTCTCGAATGTCGTGGAATAGAAAAATCTTTTGGAGGAGTTCATGCTTTAAAAAAAGTCAATTTTTCTTTAAATCCTGGAGAAGTTCATGCTTTGGTTGGAGAAAATGGAGCCGGGAAATCAACTCTCATCAAGATCATTTCTGGAGCACTTTCTCAGGATCGAGGCGAAATCTTCTATCTTGAGAAAGCGGTTAATATTGGTTCCCCAAGGAAAGCTCAAGAAATTGGCATATCTACTGTCTATCAAGAACCACTCATTTATAGGGAATTGAGTGTTTTAGAAAATATTTTTTTAGGCCGGGAAATAAAAACCCGAAGGGGCAATATCGATTGGAATGAAGAAGAAAAAAAAGCTCGATCGTTATTTGAATCCCTCCAAATATCCCCTCATTTTATTAAGCAACCCATGCGAGACCTCAGTGTTGGATTGCAACAATTAGCATTAATTGCCAAAGCTTTGGTATATGAAGCCAAGGTGATTATCTTTGATGAACCAACCGCCATTTTGACCGAACATGAAACCGAAAGACTTTTTGAAATTATTAAGAAATTAAAGGAGAGAAAGGTTGGCATTATCTATATCAGTCATCGCTTAGAAGAAATATTCCGCATTGCTGATCGAGTTACTATTATGCGAGATGGTGAAGTCGTTGGTGAACATCTCGTCGGTGGAATCAATCGCAGTAAAATAGTTGAACTCATGGCTGGACGATTGTTAGTGGAAGAAATAAATCATCTGGGGAAAAAAGGAGAAAAACCAATACTCACCGTCAAGAATCTAACCCGGAAAGGACGTTATTATGATATTAGTTTTGATATTTATCCTGGAGAAATTTTAGGTTTTTCTGGGTTGGTTGGCTCCGGGAGAACTGACATCGCTCAAACTCTTTTCGGACTGATTAAACCCGACAGCGGTGAGATCGTTTACCAAGGAAAAAAGATAAGCTTTTCTTCTTCTGAAGAGGCCATGGCCAATGGAATTGCCTATCTCCCTGAAGATCGAAAGGCTCAAGGTCTTTTCCCTATTTTAAGTACCGCTTTTAATATTAGTGTAACGGTTCTAAAAGAAATTTCTTCAAGAATGGGTATTGTTCATAACTCCCAAGAAAAAGAGCTCGGAAAAAAGTATGTGAAAGAGCTTGCCATCAAGACACCCAGCCTTGATTCAAAAATCTATAGCCTCAGCGGGGGGAATCAGCAAAAAGTAGTCTTAGCCAAGTGGTTGGGGGTAAATCCACAAATTCTCATGCTCGATGAACCCACCCGGGGAGTGGATGTCGCCTCCAAATCAGAAATCCACCATATGATTGCTTCTTTAGCTGAGAAAGGGATCGCCGTGATCATCATCTCCAGTGAGCTTCCTGAAATCCTAAAACTGGCCGATCGAGTGATTGTTATGCATGAAGGTCGTATCACTGGAGCCTTTGAAGATCAAGATATTACCTCAGAGAATTTGATTCGTGCCGCAACCGGAGAAAGAATGTTGAAAACCAAGAGCTCACCAATTGAGGAAAAAAACTATGACTGCTAACCTCCAAATTGTAATTAAACGAAGAGAATTTAC
>NZ_DAOLQM010000138.1:0-5654 GCF_035418125.1 Atribacter sp.
GAAACAGACCAATGGTTAAGCTTCGATGTTATTGATTATCTCAAAATATCGAAGCAATCCTAGCAAATATTATATCAGTAAAAATTTAAACCTTAAACCAAAAGTGGTTTATATTCCAATTGAATTTTTCTAGGTTTCCATGCCACTCGTTTGCACCAGATGAGGATGAAAATGAGTTGCCCCCTCACCCTGACCCTCTCCCACCAAGGGGCGAGGGAAAATTAGTTCCCCCTTTAGAAAAGGGGGTTAGGGGGATTTGAGTTTTTACTGTTCCGTCATTCTGAGGAGTCCGGTGTTTTTTACCGGACGACGTGAGAATCCCATCCTTTAAAATATATATGAAGAAAGAATCTAAAAGATGAGATCCTCACGGCTTCGAAATACGAAGCCTCAGGATGACGCCTGCTGCGGTGTCAGATGAGATCCTCACGCGGGAAAACGCCGCTCAGGATGACGGCATTTTTAAGCATTAGTGGATTTTCAGGATAGAAATTCCTAATTATTCCTGAGTTTTGCTGAGCTTGATCGGCTTTTTCCGAAAGGTAAGAAGGTTAGGAATCATAACAACGCAAACCAATACAATTCCGATAATCACCATCATCACTTGACCGGGAATGTTTTTCAAACCCATCCCATAGCGGAGTAAGCGCATGAGAATGAGTGCTAAACAAGCACCAACTATACCACCTCTCCCACCGGAGGGACTCACCCCACCAAGTACGGCAATTGCAATTACTTCGAGCTCGTAACCGGTAGCTATATTCGGCCTCGAACTTCCCAATTTTGAAGTGAGAAAGACTGCCGCCACTCCTGCCATCAATCCGTTAAGTGTGAAGATAATCTGTTTGATTTTTGCCACCGGAACCCCTGAAAAACGAGCAGCGGTTAAGTTGTTACCTATAGAATATACTTTTCTCCCAAAAGTACTCCGATGAAGAATAAAACCGTAAAGAATCGCACTGAGAAGAAATGCCACCATTATAAAAGGAATATTGGTTTTGCCGATGTATCCCCAGGCAAGATAGGAATACCAAGAGGGAAAACCTCCAACCGCTTGGTCACCAAGGAGTATATAGGCAATTCCTCGATAAAGGGACGAACCAGCCAAAGTAACGATAATTGCCGATAGATTGGGTATTCGAGATATCAACAACCCATTGAAAAAACCGCAACCAGCACCAACTGCTAAAGCGACAAAAATTGCTAACTCCATAGGCAGGCCGGCTTTAAAAAAAAGCGCCATCACCACCGAAGAAAGAGCGGTGATCGACGCTACTGAGATATCGATATCTCCAATGATGAGGACAAATACCATGGAAAGGACCAGGAAACCTTTTTCCAGGAAGACTGCCAGGGCATCCATAATACCAGCGTAACTCCAGAAGTGGGTTGATAGTCGACCATTTACAATCGATGTACCTATGATCAAGATCACCAGCAACCCTTCCCAGCGGAATAATGTATTAAAATTAAAACTCTCTTTTTTACTCATGGTACTTAGCCCTCGCTTCTCTCTGTTTCAATTGAGCTTTTTCGGCATTGCGAGTAATGAGAATATTCACTAAAACAGCTACTAATATTATGAGGCCCTGTAAAGCCATTTTCCAGAAAGGAGATACTCGAATCATAGGAAGGGCGTTATTAATAATTCCTATCATTATTGACCCTAAGAGAACTCCTGATATAGTCCCTACTCCACCGCTGATACTCACCCCACCTAAAACACAGGCGGCAACGATAGTCATCACAAAGCCAGAAGCAGTATCGTTTTGTGCCGAAGCGTAGCGAGCAACCCACATCACTCCTGCTAATCCATACAAAGCACCAGATAGTGTGTAAACCAGCCAAATAATGAATCCGGTATTTATTCCAATTATACGGGCTGCTTCGATATTGCTACCTACTGCGTAGATTTCTCTTCCGGTTCGGGTATGTTTGACAAAAAAATAAAAAACGAGGTAGACCACAATTGCAATAGCTATTAGGTTAGAAAACCCCAGCAATCTACCGGTAGCCATGGTTTTAAAAGAATCGGGCATTTCATAAGCGTTGATCCATTTCCCCCCGCTGATAATAAAGGTAATTCCCCGGTATACATACATCATGCTCAAGGTCGCGATGATCGGGAAAACCTTCCCCTTGGATACAATTAAACCAGTTATCGCCCCTAATATACTTCCCAATACAATCCCAAATAACAGCATGAATATAGGAGATAAATGAGGGTTATCCTTAATCATCATCCCAGCAATCATGCCGGTAAGCGCTAACCCTGACTCTGAAGAAAGGTCTATGCCCCCAGTGACCAAAACCAGCGTCATCCCTACCGCCAAGATAGATAGGATAGCAGTGTCTAAAAGCATATCATGGATGTTTCCCCAGGTTAAAAAACGAGGATTCCGGATTCCAATCAGAATAGAGATAATTATTATGAAAATGATAATACCGAATTCCCGAAATCCCCTGATTTTAATTAGCATTCTTAAGCTTTTTGATTTTTCATTCGTATTCATTTTTTCAGTTCACCACAAATTTTTATCTATCTTCTGTCAACCCAGCGTCGATCCCTTTTTTACAAAGGAACGATCCACATTCACAGCTGCTTCCATAAGTATCTCCTGAGTTGCCTCTTCACGGTTAAAAATCTGATTAACTCGACCTTCATGCATAACCAAAATCGTATCACTCATCCCCAATATTTCCGGCATTTCCGAAGAAATCATAACAATGCCAAAGCCTTCAGCAGCGAGGTCCGACATAATTTGATGAATTGCTGCTTTGGCACCCACGTCAACTCCCTGAGTCGGTTCATCCATGATGAGTATTTTAAGCCGGGCAGATAGCAGTTTCGCCACTACCACTTTTTGCTGATTCCCACCGGAAAGCGAACTGACCAAATGGAAAACATCAGGAGCTTTGATTTTCAGAAGGTTCAACATCTTCGTCGATATTTCCTGTTCCTTTGGCGGATTAAGCCACCCTCTCCGGCTAAGCTGATCAACAATGGTTATGGTGATATTGTCATTGATGCTCATCGGAAGAAATAGGCCCTGTCGGAGCCTATCTTCCGGAAGGTATCCGATACCATGGGAAATGGCGTCCATAGGACTTTGAATAGTTATCTCTTTCCCTTCAACAAATATTTTCCCTCTATCGGCTGGAGCAATTCCAAAAACCGCCTGGGCAACTTCGGTTCTTCCTGAGCCAACCAAACCACTGAAACCCAGAATTTCTCCAGCTCGCAAAGAAAATGAAACGTTAGAAAAATAACCAATTCGAGAAAGCCCTTCTACTCTTAAAAGTTCTTCCTTGATAGTAACCTGGTTTTTTGGAAACATCTGAGTAATTTCCCGCCCAACTAATGCTTTAATGAGCTCTTTTTCACTAATATCGCTAACTTTCCAAGTTCCCACACTTTTCCCATCCCGCAGTACCGTCACCCGTTCACCAATTTCGTAAATATCTTCAAAACGATGGGATATAAAAATAACCGATGTTCCTTGATCACGAAGTTTTCTCGTAATAGCATAGAGGTCCTCAGTTTCTCGTCTGGTAAGGGCTGCAGTTGGTTCATCCATAATGAGAATTTTGGCATTGATTGATAAGGCTTTGGCAATTTCAACCATCTGTTGCTGGGCTACACTCAAAGAACCCATAACAGCGGTTGGACTTACCTCAGCCCCTAATGAGGATAGCAGTGCTTTTGCCTGTTGATGCATTTCTTTCCAGAGTAATCTCCTGCTCTGCGGTTGAATGAGGGGATGACCTAAAAAAATATTTTCGGTAACAGTAAGATGAGGAAAGGAAGCTGGTTGTTGATAGACAGCCGCAATTTGATAGCGGTTGGCGACCATGGGATTAGAAAAAATGACTCGCTGATCTTGATAAACAATCTCTCCTTCATCTGGTTGGTGAACTCCCGTTACTATTTTAATGAGAGTTGATTTTCCAGCTCCATTTTCACCAACCAGGGCATGGATTTCTCCGTATCGGAGATCAAAATCAACCTGGTCTAATGCTTTCAAACCGGGGAAAAATTTCGAGACTCCTTTTAACCTTAAAATATAACGATCCTTATCCATATCGCCATTCCCATTAATAAGCTCAACTTTAGGAATATATTATAAAAGGGCAGGAATGAACTTCCTGCCCTTTTTTCGTGCTTCTTTAATAGACATCTTTCCAATCATCAATATTACTTTTATCAAAGCGGAAAGGAGGTCCAAGCAATACTTCAGTTCCCCCATCGGCAGCTTTTACAATAGTATATTCTCCCATTTTCCCACCAGTAAATTTTTCTCCTTCACTTCCGGTTATATCACCATGGCATAGCAGGCCAGCCACATTAGCAGCCAGGTAACCCAAGTCAATTGGATTCCACAAGAACATTGCAGTACAGGTATCGTTGTGAATCCATTCCGCCATTTCACTGGGAAGCCCGAGTCCGGTCAATTGTATTTTCCCCACCAGCCCAGCATCAAATATAGCTTTGGCGGTTGCGCTGATTCCTACTGTAGTAGGTGAAATAATTCCTTTGAGATTGGGATAAGATTTAAACAGACCCATCGCTTCATTGTAGCTTTTATCTCGCAGGTCATCTCCGTAAACAATGGTAACCAGTTCCATTTTGTCGTACTTGGGATCTTCCAGTTCTTTTTTCATAAACTCGATCCAGGTGTTTTGATTGGTCATGGTTGCTCCAGCTGAGAGAATCGCAATTTCTCCTTCAAAATTAATCATTTCCGCGACAGCTTGTACTTGCAATTTTCCAATTTGCTCAGAATCTGCCTGATTGACATGCACAATACGTCCTCCAGCATTCACTGCCGAGTCAAATGATACCACTTTAATACCATTATCCATGGCTTTTTTAAGCACCGGAACCAAAGCATCAAAGTCATTGGCAGTTACACAAATAGCATCGACTTTTTGGGCAATCAGGTTTTCTATGATCTCGATTTGACCTTCTACTGTGGGGGTCGCTGGTCCTTGGAAAATCAGAGTATCGCCTAATTCATTCAGGGCTTCTTCTGCTCCTTTGCCGCAGGCATCCATAAATGGATTACCTAAGTTTTTCACAACCATGGCAACGGTATGACCTTCGGAGAAGGCATTTGCAGACATAAGAAATATTCCCACCGAAATAACCAAAAGAAGTGTGAAAAGCTTCTTCATCTTTCTTTCTACCTCCTTATAAAACTTACAATTTCATTAAACTTTGCCTACACCTTTGAAACCTACTAAATGATCAACAAATATAAGAAAATTCTTCACCTCCCTTTACCGATTTAAAAAATATTTTTCTAACTATTATTTTATGTATCCACTTTGCTTCCTGTCAAGGCAATATTAAATTTTTAACCAGAGAGGATTTATTTTTTGAAAAAATAATTTTTAGATGAGCTTTTTTGTGGTCGACCCCATGCTTCGCTGTAGTTCCAGATGAAGACGTAAAGATCAGAGAGGTGAGGGGGCGAGGGAGGAGCATATCGTGCGACGTGAGAATCCCATTTTTTAAAGAATTTTATAAAAAACAAAGAAATATAAAAGATGAGATCCTCACGGCTTCTGAATACGAAGCCTCAGGATGACGGTTGTAGTGTCAGAGATCCTCACGCCCGTAGAGAAGTATGGGCTCAGGATGACGGCTGTGG
>NZ_DAOLQM010000139.1:0-5642 GCF_035418125.1 Atribacter sp.
ATTAAACACAAAAAATCCAATGATTTTCTAAATTTACTGGTCATCACCAATACAGTAAAATACGGCTTTTGGACGATTTTAACTATACCACTTTTTTCCGAAATGTTTCTTCCAGCTGGTGTTCAAACCGTGGTTCCTTTATTTGGAAACCTGACCTTAACTTTCCAGCTGAGTTCATTAAACTGGTTGTTAGTCTTTTTACATGCCATTATGGCTTTGCAATCCTTATTGATTTATCCGTTTGTTAAAAAATGGCAGCTCGGAACTATATTCATCATTATAGGTTGGTTATTCGTTAATGATTATTTTGATTACTGGTTGAATACTTATCCAACCGCCCAGTTAAACTATATGATTCATGACCCTCGCATTAACATCATCATTGCTCAAAACATTATTGTGAATGTTTTCTTTTTAACTTTATTCTTAATAAAATGGAGACAACAATGGGTTCGCGGCGAACTGAAGTCCGTTTAAAAGTCGATAAAAACAACAGTCTTTATTATTGGTATAAAGTGAAGAATCCTTTTCTGGTTATTCTCAATACCTTGGTCATATTTATTTTTGGATTTTCGCCTTCATTACGCCTAAAAACCTTTTTATATCGAGCATTAGGAGCCAAAATTCATAAAAGTGCCAGCTTAGCCTTGGCGGTAATTCTCGATTGTTTTTTTCCAGAATTGATAGAAATTGGAGAAAACAGTATTTTAGGCTTTCGAACCACCATTTTGACCCATGAATTTCTTATCAAAGAGTTTCGTACTGGGAAAGTAAAAATCGGAAAAAATGTCATGATTGGAGCTTGTTCATTAGTATTAGCCGGTGTTGAAATAGGAGACAATACAACGGTTGCTGCTTTTTCACTGGTTAATAAAGATCTACCATCAAATGTCATAGCTGCCGGCGTTCCAGCTCGAATTATTCGAATGAAAAATCAATCAGATGATACGCTTTGATGTCAAGCATTCTTTATTTTAAAATTTTGAAACATTTTCCCCAACTTTCTCATTGTTTAACCACTCGACATTATGAAGGGGATATCACTACCGCCCGGGGACAAGAATATTTCCTCAAAAGTTATCAATTCGATCAATCCAATTTCATCCTCCCCAAACAAGTTCATGGTTCTGAGATTCAAGTCATTGAAGATAAAGGTTTATTGTTAAGCAATAAGCAATTTGCAGCGGATGCGGTAATAACCAAACGAAAGAATATCTGGATAGGAGTATTAGTTGCTGACTGTTTTCCGATACTTATATTTGAACCATCGGTGAATGTGATTGCAGTAATTCATGCCGGCTGGAGAGGGATCGAACAGAATATTCATTTAAAAACCCTGAAATATCTCTTGGAAATCATGAATTGCTCGATTCAGCATCTTTTAATTGGTATAGGACCAGGAATTGGAGCTTGCTGTTTTGAAGTCGGGAAAGAAGTGAGCGATAAATTCGTAAAGAGATCTACAATTGCTGCTCAATTTGTTCAACCAGTTTCCGAACAGAAAGCTTTGGTTGATCTGAGAGGATTAATAACGTCTGATTTTATGATGGCCGATATTCCTCTTGAAAATATTGAGAACATGAATTATTGTACTTCTTGCTGTTCCGATTTGTTTTATTCTTATCGCAATGAAGGAAAAAACACTGGGAGAATGTTGTTAGCAGCTCGGTTAAATGAATCATCACAAGATGATAAATAAAAATTCAATTTGATTAGGCATAAAATATGCTCATCTTTATCTGCTTCCTTGGTTAGAGAAAGTGGTAATGAGAGGAAAAAAGAATTACTCTTACCAGGGGTGAGTGAAGAAGCGGGGGACGGTTTTTTTGAGATTAAAATGTTGTTATGGTAAGATGAGGTGATAGAATGGAAAAAGAATATTTGGCTAAACATCTCATGATTGAGATAATAAATTCATCATATTTAAATGACGCTGAACTCATGGAAGATTTTTTAACCAACACTGCCCACCTTTTTGGAAGTGAGATATTAGTTTTGAAAGTTCATCAATTCCATCCACATGGTCTCAGCGCTCTTATGATAATGCCCGAATCTCATATAGCAGTTCATACCTGGCCGGAATACCAATTCGCATCCATGGACATTTTTCTAAAAGCCAGCAGTGAACCCAGTCAAAGTTTACCCTTAATAAAAAAATATTTTCATCCCGAAGATGTTAAAATCGTTGAAATAGAAAGGGGGATTAATTAGGAAATGGCTCTATGGTATTATGAAGACTATATTCCTCATTATCGTTTGGGCTTGGAAATTAAAGAAACCCTCTTTTTGGGAAATTCGCCCTACCAGAAAATTCAAGTCATTGATTCCTATCTTTACGGAAAAGTCTTGTTATTAGATGATATTGTTCAAACCACCGAAAAAGATGAATTTATGTATCATGAAATGTTGATCCATCCGGCTTTGCTTACCCACCCTCAACCGGAAAAAATACTCATTGTAGGCGGAGGAGATGGTGGCGCATCAAGAGAAGTCTTAAAACATCCAGTTAAAAAAGTAAAATTGGTGGATATCGATGCTGCTGTTATTGAAGTAAGCCGTAAATACCTCCCGAAATTAGGAAACTGGAATGACCGAAGGTTAGAGGTGTTGGTAGAAGATGCTGTAAAGTATTTAGCTTTGTCAGATGAAATATACGATGTTATTGTTATGGATTCCACTGATCCCTTGCCTTCTGGTACCGCTGAACCGCTCTTTTCAAAAGATTTTTTCCAGAGTGCTTACGACCACCTTTCTGATAATGGTGTATTAGTTTCCCAAATAGAACCACCTTTTTTCCAACCGGAAAGAGAGCAGAGACATTGGGAAAGTTTAAAAATGTTCCCCCTGGTGAAGATATATTGGGGGTTGGTTCCAACCTATCCCGGTGGCATATGGACCTATATGATTGCATCAAAAGGAAGGGATCCTGAAACTAGCTTTAAAAAACTTCTATTTTCCACTCGTTATTATACTCCAGAAATTCATCGGGCAGCTTTTGTTCTTCCGCCTTTTATGCAAGAAAGGTTGTCTAAAAAGCTATAACGCATGTCGAGCTTTATACTGGTTGGGCAAGGACACGAAGTGGCATGAGGTTTAAGTCTGAAAAACCACGAGCTTGATTTGTTGCGTCCGGTCTTCATTGTATGTAGCGACCTGCCATGGCATGTCGAATCTTTGGTTTTCATTGTCATCTGGTGCCACACAAGTGGCATGAAGGTCTATCCTGAAAATCCACGGGCATGATAAATCAAGCCCCCTACAAAAGATTAAAAAATTGTAGGGGCACAATGCATTGTGCCCATTCTTTAATTAGTATAGCGACATGGCATGTCGAATCTTGTATTTAAATCCTTTTTTAGTACTACACAATATCATGAGGGTTTATTCTGGCTAACAGAGATTTTCGGTGAAAGAAGAAACCTTCTTTTTCCGCCAAGCTGGCATATCGAGAGTAAACCAGAGTAGGATCTCCTTTTTGAGGGAAAATGTAGGAAGAAGTCTTTAAAAAGTCACGAACCGAAAGAGGACTAGAGAACCGACTTCCACTCATGGTTGGTAAAACATGATTGGGCCCGTACCCATAATCACCAAGTGCCACGGGCGCTCCATTTCCAAGAAATATAGCTCCAGCATGACGAATCAGTGGTAACAAACGAAGATGATCAGCACAGCATAATTCCATGTGTTCAGGAGCGATTTTGTTGGTTATTTCAAATGCCGCTAATAAATTATCAACTTTGAATAGATACATAGGAACAGCTTTGGTGAAGGGTAGAGGATGAGCGTTTAGCTCGCTTTGAATAACTTCTTGTACCTGGTTTATAACCTCATCACTGGTTGAGAATAATATTGCCCGGGAGAGAGGATCATGTTCGGCTTGAGCGAGAAGATCAAGAGCAACCCAGTCGGGTCGACATTCTTCATCAGCAATGATGACTACTTCTGAAGGACCGGCTAATGAATCAATGCCGATGATACCACACAAAAGCCTTTTAGCGACGGTGACATAAATATTTCCTGGGCCGACAACTTTATCGACTCGGGGAATAGATTCGGTACCAAAAGCGATTGCAGCGATAGCCTGAGCACCCCCAGCTCGGACTATGTTGCTGATACCAAGATAATGAGCAACTGCTAAAATGTTTGATGAAACTTCACCTTTTGAATTCGGAGGAGTAAGAAGAAGGATATTTTTTACTCCGGCTATTTGGGCTGGGACTACCGTCATAATTACTGACGATGGATAAGAAGCTCTCCCGCCTGGTACATAAGTTGCTACTGAGTCAATTGGAGAGATAATTTCCCCAAGAATGGATAGATTTCGTGAAAAACATCTGGAATGTTCTAATTGTTTATTATGAAAATCACGAACGGTTTGAACAATTTGTTCAATAGTATTTCGAAATTCCGGTTCGGCATGATGCCAAGCACCTTCCAATTCGGACTTGGGGATAATAAAATCTGTTATACGACAATGGTCAAGTTGTTCGGTTAATTCTCGAAGTCCTGAATCACCCTCCTGCATAACTTTTTCAATAATGCTTTGCACCGTCTTTTCAACTTCCTTTAATTCGCAGTAGATAATTCGAGAATCGATCTGGAGTTCGGAAGGAAGGGTGTTGGTATCTTTAATCGTATTAGTTTGAATTATAAAATCACTCATCTCCGATTACTCCCTTCAGTTGTTGGACAAAAGAAAAAATACTCTCCATTTTGGTTTTTATACTTATTCGATTAGCAACTAAGCGAGCTGACACAGGAAAGAGCTCTTCAATAATCTTTAATTTATTATCATGAAGAGTTTTACCAGTGGAAACTAAGTCGATGATAGCATCGGTTAAATGAATAACCGGAGCTAATTCGATTGAACCATAGAGATAGAGGATATCGGCATTTAAGCCTTTTTCTTGAAGATAACGGCGAGTGATGTTGGGATACTTCGTGGCTATCCTTAAAGCATCTTTTCTAAAAAGGTCAGTAGCCGTGAGATTTTCTGGTCCAGCAACCACCATTTGGCAGATACCGATCTGAAGGTCGCATAATTCATAGACTTCATTTCCTCTTTCTTGAAGAATGTCTTTTCCAACAATTCCTATATCTGCAACACCAAATTCCACGTAGGTAGAGCTGTCTTTTGGATGGGAAAGGATGATATTCCAGGGTAGCGATTGATCTTCAAAAATTAACTTTCGTGAATTGAGATTAAAATCAAGAGGCCAAGAAGGCATTTTTGAAAGTAGGATGATAGCCTCATCTTTTAGCCTACCGGTAGGTATGCATAGAGTGAGTTTATCCATTTTTGATTACCTCTTGTATCTGCATGTAAATAGTATCCCAATTTAAGTCAGTCCAGGTATACTCTTTGAATCCATCAGATAATTTAAGAGCAAAGGGAACATCATTTTGCTCTTGGGCAATGACGGCTCGGAGCAATTTACGTAATTTTTGGGTTAAAATGAAGACGGATTTGCGATGCTCGGGAGGATAAAAAATAGTATAAGACTTAAAGGCTTGGTTAATATCCGGTCGAGATTTTTCAAATACCTCAACCAAACGTTCAATAAAAAGAGCAAAGCCACAGGCGGGGCGATCTTGACCAAAAATACCAAATAATTCATCATAACGACCACCAGCTAAAAGCG
>NZ_DAOLQM010000140.1:0-5634 GCF_035418125.1 Atribacter sp.
GCACCATTTTCACCAAGGAGACCATGAATTTCACCTTGATTGATCGTGAGGTCAATATGATCATTGGCAAGAACCCCAGGAAAGTATTTGGTAAACCCATAAAGTGCCAGGGCTTCATTCATGAAAATATCCTATCCTCCAAATTCGGTTGGGCGTGGGACAATTATTTCACCGGTTTTTATCTTGGTTTGCGCTTCAATAACTATATCAAGAACTTTTTGGGGAAATGAAACCGAGTGGACGAAACCATATTTTTCTTCCCAAAATTCTTCTTCTTCTGATAAGCGACACATTCCAACCCAACCATCGGCAACACCTTTTTCAAGGACGCCACCCTGAAAAGTACCGTCGTATGCACTTTTGATGGTTTCATATACAGCGATATCGACTCGTTTTGTCATGCTGGCTAACATTTTCTCGTTTACATAACATTGGCAGGCATCAACACCCATGCCAAATACATCACGTTCTTTAACTGCTTCCAAAGCTCCTAATCCACTTTTACCGGCAGAAGGCCAGATAATATCAGCTCCACTATCGATTAAGCTGATAGCTAATTCTTTTCCTTTAGTGGGATCAGCCCAATTTCCCACAAAAACTCCAGGAAGAACTTCAGCGCCGGTATTTGCCCATTTCACACCTGCTTCAAAACCTACAAAAAAATCACGAATAAGAGGTATATCCATACCGCCTATCATACCGATTTTTTTGCTCTGGCTCATATTGGCAGCAACAACTCCTAGGAGGAAACTTCCTTCATTGGCTTTGAAAAGAAGAGAGGCAACATTAGGTTGTTCGACGGCCATGTCAACCAGGGCAAATTTTTGGTCAGGATATTCAGCCGCAATTTTATTTAGAGCATCTGCCTGATCAAATCCGATACAGATAATGATTTCGTACTCTTGGGACATAGCAAAATCGCGTTGATATCCCTCATACTCGGCTACTGCTTTTGGTTCGACATAATCAAATTCGACATTGAACTCTTCCTTGGCTTGAGTAGCTCCGGCAAAAGCAATATCGTTAAAGGATTTATCTCCTAATCCACCGGTTGCGCAAATTAATCCAATTTTTTTCGTGCTGGCTGCCCAAGCTTCTTGGTTGAAATTGCAAGAAAGCAATACCAGAACCAACAAAAAAAATATACAAGAAACACTCAGTACCCTTTTCAACTTTATATCCTCCTTTAATGGAATCTTTTTTTCATTCTAACCCAGTTTTATAGGAAAAACAATATTGATAAATTAAGCTTATAAAGGGGATTAGAGAATACATCATCATGCTGCCTGGCAGCATCAGATGAGGATGAAAATACCTATCTAAATCCGTCATTGCGATGAGGTCAACCGATTTTTGGTTGAACGACGTGGCAATCTCTACCATCCACTTTGTCATTCTGAGGAGTCCGGTGTCTTCTACCGGACGACGTGAGAATCTCATCTTTTTCAGTTCCACGATTCCTTAGTTCCAAAGCCTTTAAAGGATGAGATCCTCACGCCCTCAAAAAGCGAGGGCTCAGGATGACGGATGAAAGGCTCCCTCCCCGCCGTGAAAACAGCACCCTCCAAGGAGGGGAATTGTTGAATTTATTCTTTTTCTTTTTGGTTTCATCACATTTCACTTGCTCAGGTATTTTCAGGATAGGAAATTATTAAATTGAACTCATGGGATTGGCGCTTCGCTGTGCTCAAAGAAATGACGGATTAATAATTCCTTCTCCCTTGATGGGAGAAGGTGAGGATGAGGGTGAATATTTTCTTTTTTACAACTCACTTCTTATTATATTGATAGGATAGGGTATGATATAAAGAGAAAAGATAAGGGGTACCTTTTGCTATGGTTGGCAAATCAAAACTAGAATTTTTCTTATTATGCCATTGAGGATACTGTATGAATCCAAAGCGTGTTCGTGTGCTACAAAACGGGCTTGATCGAACTGGTCCAGTTGTTTATTGGATGAGTCGGGACCAGAGAGTTGAAGATAACTGGGCGCTTATCTATGGTTTAGAATATGCTGATCGAAAAAAGGTCCCATTCGGAGTGATATTCTGTTTGGTTAATGATTTTCTCGGTGCGACCCGACGTCAATATGATTTTATGCTGAAAGGTTTACAGCAGGTTCACGAAGAACTCTTAAGGTATAAAATTCCTTTTTTTTACCTCAAAGGAAATCCAAGCTTGGTATTGCCCGACTTTATCAAAACTAATAAAATTTCTTTATTGATAACCGATTTTGATCCTCTCCGAATGAAAAGGCAATGGAAAGCTCAATTGATGGAAAAATCTCCAGTTGAAATACGAGAAGTTGATGCTCACAATATAGTGCCGGTGTGGATCGCTTCTTCTAAACAAGAATACGGAGCCTATACGATTCGACCGAAAATATCTCGATTATTACCTGAATTTCTTGATGAATATCCATTAATACAAATGAATTCTTCACACCAATCGTGGCAAGGGGATTCAATCAATTGGGGCGATTTGTTTGGTAACTGTCCAGGAGACTCATCCCTTCCACCGATAACCCAGTTTATTCCCGGTTCAAGAAGCGCTTTACGACAGCTCCAACAATTTCTTAAAGAAAAAATGGATTTTTATGACAACCAACGCAATGATCCCAACGCTAATGCTCAGTCGAATCTTTCCCCCTTTCTCCATTTTGGTCAAATTTCCGCACAAAGAATTGCCCTGGAAGTTCAAAAAGCATCGATTGCAAAAGATAAAAAGGCAGCCTTTTTAGAAGAAGTTGTTATTAGGCGAGAACTTTCGGATAATTTTTGCTGGTACAATCTTAACTATGATCAATTTGCTGGATTCCCATCTTGGGCACAGCAAACTCTTAATCAACACCGCAAAGACCAGAGGGAGTATCGATACTCATTAGAAGAATTTGAAAAAGCCCAAACTCATGATCAACTTTGGAATGCCGCACAAAAAGAAATGGTTTATACGGGCAAGATGCATGGATATATGAGGATGTACTGGGCAAAGAAAATCTTAGAATGGTCGGAAACTCCTGAAATAGCCTTGCAGAGTACCATCTATTTAAATGACCGTTATGAGTTAGATGGAAGAGATCCAAATGGATACGCTGGTATTGCTTGGAGCATTGGAGGTGTGCATGATCGTGCCTGGGGTGAAAGACCAGTGTTTGGAAAAATCCGATACATGAGCTATCGGGGGAGCCGCTCTAAGTTTGATGTTGATCAATACATCTCTCAATATAAAGATTGGGAAGAGTCAGTGAGGAAAGATTGAGATGAAACAATTTACCAAGCCAACCGTGGTAGTGAGCAAATGTTTGGGCTTTGATTCTTGTCGATACAATGGGCAAATGATACCAGTTGATTTTATAGAAAAAATGAAACCCTATGTTCATTTTGTTCCGGTTTGTCCTGAGGTGGAAATTGGTTTAGGAGTTCCGCGCGATCCAATACGTTTAGTATCCGTAAATGGAGATTTTAGACTGATGCAACCGACAACCGGCCATGATTATTCCGATAAAATGAAACACTTTGCCTTGGAGTTTTTGCAAAGTTTACCTGAAATAGACGGTTTTATTCTCAAGGGTCGATCTCCCTCATGTGGTGTTAAAGATGTCAAGATCTATCAAAGTTTGGATAAGGGTCCATCCATAGGGACAACTCGAGGATTCTTTAGCGAGGTAGTTTCTAATGTTTCCCCCTTTTTACCAATTGAGGATGAGGGGCGGTTATCCAATTTAAAAATTCGCGATCATTTTTATACATCCTTATTTGTTTTAGCAGATTTTCGCCAACTGCGTGATCAACCTTCACGACAACAACTGGTTCAGTTCCATACCGAACTTAAGTTGCTCCTAATGGCTTATAATCAAAGCGAAATGAGAATGATGGGGAGAATTGTTGCTCAAGTGAATAAAAAGCAAATAAAGGAAGTTTACGACGATTATCGATCTCACCTTTTAAAAGCACTTTTTCGTTCACCCAAGACTCCCTCGATGATTAATGTATTTATGCATGCCCTGGGTTATTTTTCCACTCGACTTCATACCAATGAGAAGGCTTTTTTTCTCGATTCTTTGGAGAAATATCGAGCAGGTCGAAGTACCTTTGCGACCAATCTTCAACTCCTTCGTTCTTGGGTCATTCGCTTTGACGAGCCTTATTTACAAAATCAACGTTTTTTTGAACCTTATCCCGAAGTACTCATGGAATTGGTGGATTCTAGTAAGGGTCGAGAATAGAGAGGGGGAGTTATTATGGAAAGAGATGAAATAATGGGAATGGTTCGAGATATTCTTGATCAACTCCCTGACCATATTCGAGAAAATATTATAAATTTAGAGTTTATTATTGAGGATCGTCCGAATCCGGAAATAAAACGGCAATTTCACGGAGCGATGTTATTAGGACTTTATCAGGGAATTCCTCTTCCTAAAAGAGGCCCGGGGTATACTTTTGTTCTTCCCGATCGGATATCATTATTCTATGAGAACTTAATGAAAGTGGTCCGAGATGATGAAGAATGGCCAGGAGTTTTAAAAGACGTCGTTTTACATGAAATTGGTCATTATTTTGGCTTTAATGAAATGGAAATCCGGAAATTAATGGATGAAATGAAACCAGAAGCCGAAAGGGGGATGGGTTGAAGATGGCTCATGATGTAAATTGGTATTGGCAGAAGGTGGAGGAAGTTTTTCATGATGATGCTCATATGATTGATCATACCAAAAAAGTCTTGGAATATGCTCAACAAATTATCTCCGACCAAACCGATATGAGCGAAGAGGAAAAAAGACGAACCGAGGTTGCTGTTCTTCTTCACGATATAGGAATATTGGTAGCCGAGAAAAAATATGGTTCTCGAGCGGGCAAGTTTCAACATATAGAAGGACCGCCTCTGGTTCGAGAAATAACCAAACAAGCTGGGGAGGAACCAGGCTTTATAGATCGGGTAGCATTTATAGTCGGAAATCACCATAATTTTTCCAAAGCAGATGGGACAGATTTCCAAATTCTAATTGAAGCTGATATGTTGGTTAATTTGAAAAATGAAAAGATTATAAAAAATAAACTAGCGGAATTTATTGATAATTTTTTTAAAACGAAAAAAGGAAGGGAAATAGCACGGCAAATTTATTTGTAATGAAAATGAGTCTCAATTTTTTTATTTTTTCCTACAATTTAACTTTGGTTCGAAAACAGATATGGTATAATGTTGCGTGATTTTTCAACACCATAAACAGGAGGAATAGCTCATGGCTTTAAAAATTGATGAAGAAGCTTGTATCGGTTGTGAATTATGTGTTCAAGTATGTCCCGATGTTTTTGAAATGAATGATGATGGAAAAAGCATCATAAAACCTGGAAGTGATGAAAATTTAGAATGTGTTGACGAAGCGATCGATTCCTGTCCTACGAGTGCTATTATCAAGGAATAATTATTCAGCCCGGTAAATCCGGGCTTTTTTAAAATTTTTTTAAGAAATTATGCTTTAGGGTCTTGATATTAAAGGATAATTTCTATAGAATAAACACTGCTTGTTTAAATTAATAGAATATCTATGTGCGCCCTCATCGTCTAGCCTGGTAAGGACACCGCCCTTTCAAGGCGGCGACAGCGGTTCAAATCCGCTTGAGGGCGCCATTTTTT
>NZ_DAOLQM010000141.1:0-5579 GCF_035418125.1 Atribacter sp.
ACGTAGTCGATACAACCGGTTGTGGTGATGTTTTTCATGGTGCCTTTGTATTTGGCCTTTTGAAAGATTGGGATATTCTTTACACGGCTCGTTTTGCTAATGCTGTTGCTGCCCTAAAGTGTACTAAATTAGGAGGGCGTACGGGAATTCCCAATTTGGCACAAGTTCAGGAATTTATAGAAAAATATAAAAATTCAAAAAAATAACTCAATTGAGAGATTAAAAATCTTTTTGAAAAATTACCACCATACCTTAAGAAGTGGTGCTTTTATGATTAATGGTTTAAGAAATTCAATGGCCTTTTCACAACCATCTTCCCTTGACATCACTGGATCTTCATGTTCAAAAGAGAGAACATAATTATACCCAACACTTAACAAAGCACTCATAACCTTTTTCCACTTTACGTCACCCCAACCGGGAACACGAAAGCGAAAACCACGATCCGGTCTCATCCAAGAACCAGTAGGGATAACTCCTGAGCGTCGGACCTCGTCTTCTTGTATTTCTGAATCTTTAGCATGAGCATGAAAAATCCTTTCTTTAAAGGTTTTAATAAAAACAACTGGATCAATAAGTTGCCATATCAAATGACTCGGATCAAAGTTAAAACCAAAGTTGTCTCTATTATCCAAAGCTTGAATTGCCCGCTGAGCGGTTTCAATATTATAGGCAATCTCATTGGGATGAACTTCAAGGGCAAACTTCACTCCATATTTTTTAAAGGTATCTAAAATATCTCCCCAACGATCTGCAAATACTTCCCATCCTTTTTCATATAACTCTTCATTCTTAGGGGGGAAAATATACCATTTGTCCCAGACATGGGAACCTACAAACCCACAAATAACAGGAACCTCTAATTCAGAAGCAGCCTGTGCGGCTTTTTTCATCATTAAAATAGCATATTTTATTTTTTCTTTCGTATCAGGCAATGGAGCAAATTCGTCGGTGGACTCGTCATGTGGTCCTAAAACTAATTGGCCTGGCATTCCGCAATTTAAAGCGGAAATATCAAGATTATTTTTTTTGAGTATTTTCTTAACTGAACGATCTCCTTTTAACACTTTTTCAATATCAAGATGAGTATTTCCTTCCCAGGCAGGTAGTTCAACCATTTGGTACCCTAAAGAAGAAATATACTGAGCAACATCTTCAAGAGGTTTATCTTGAAATAAATTGGTAAAAATACCAATTTTCATTAAGATTCATCTCCTTTGACCAACTAATTCTTTATTTTTACCATCTTTTTCTTCGTCCAGTATAGACAATTACTAATATCAAGAGGAGTAAGCCTAAAGTGATCTGTCGAACAGCTTCAGTGGTTCGGAGGGCAACTAAAATACTGTTGAGGGTAGTGAGTATGATACAACCAGTTACCGCGCCAATGTAATTTCCGTTCCCTCCAGCAAGAGATATTCCTCCGATAGCCAGAGACGCTATTGAGGGCATGGTGTAAGTTGCTCCGAGATTAAGGTAAGGGGTTCCAGTATAGCTCAGTAAAAAAAGACCAGCTAAAGCAGCTATAGCACCACAAATTCCGTATACAAATACTCGGAATCGCTTGACCCTAACTCCACTCAGTTCTGCCGTTAAGCTGTTGGACCCAACCCCATAAAGAAGGTTTCCCCATTTAGTTTTTTTAAGAATGAAAGAAGCAATGATTATTAATAATATCCATAATAAGATGAGATAGGGTATATTAAAAATTTTCCCGTTTCCAATAGTTTCTAATAAAGGCGGAGCATTCCCTGTTGGAAATCCTTTAGTTATGATAAGTGAAGTACCTTCTACAACACTAGCCATGGCTAAAGTCATAATAATAGGAGGAATATCAATATATGAGATAGCCAGTCCGCTAATCAATCCAAACGCTAACCCGACCGTAGGTGTAAAAAGGAGAGCTTTCGGAATATTAATATTTTGTCCGTTGAGAAAAAAAGCTGATAAAACAACACCAATAGAGAGGATTGAGCCAACCGATAAATCGATGCCTTCATTTCCTGATAAGACAACTAAGGTTTGTCCTAAGGCGACAATACCCAGAAAAACCGAAAGCCTAAAAACGGACATCACATGAGAAAAACTAATAAAACCGGGAAGAATAACTTCTCCTAAAACAAACAAAAGAATGATTGCATAAAAGGATATAGCTAATTTAGAAAACAAAAATTCCTTCGGTGTTATTTTATCTGAAATCAAAACTGGAGAATTGTTATTGTTCATTGTTTATCTGTCCTCGTTTTAAAGTGAACGGGCTTTCAGGAATTTTGGAATAGCTCCAACCGCAAGGGAGAAAATAATTATAATACCTTTCATAAATTCCTGATAAAAAGAGGTTATATTGGCAAAATAAAGAACATTTATGAGAAGTCCAAGAATTAACCCTCCCATAATCGGTCCAATAATGCTCCCCCTTCCACCAGAGAATGAGAGACCTCCAATAATGGAAGCAGCAACCGAGTTTAGGCTAAAACTGAGACCACTACGAGCATCCCCAGTAGCCGTTTGAGCCACCACACAAATAGCTGCTAAAGCGATAAAGATGCCACTCAATAAAAAAACCTTAATTTTAGTGAGGAACACGTTTACACCATTGGCATAGGCAGCTTCTTCGTTCCCTCCCACAGCATAAATATGTTTAAAAAATCTGGTTTTACTCATGAAAAAGAGGAAGCAAAAGGCTCCGATAAGAAAAAGAAGAACAACTGGAAAACCTGGGAAGAGATCACTTCGATACATTTTACTAAAATGACTTGGTATATAGCCTCCAGGCGTTGGCATAAAAAAGAGAGCAATTCCGAACCAAAGCACTGAGGTAGCATAGGTGGTTAACAGAGGAGGAGGGCCGAAATAACTGATGATGAAACCATTGATAAAGCTCATTAAAAGCGCTAATCCTGATCCGATAAACACCACGATAACCATACTCAATAATGAATCACCCATAAGAGAAGCCATGAGCACAGTTATTAGAGATATAGTGGCTCCTAAAGAAAGATCTACACAACCCACCAAAATGACTAAACCTTGAGCAATACTGGTTAAAATAAGGGGAGTAAAGGTGAGTAAATTTGATTTAAAAGCTCTATAGGTAAAGAAGTTGTGCTGAAGAAAAGCATTAAGGAAAATTATAGCAATTAAAATAAGAAAACTTGGGAAAGAAGGATTTTGGTATATACTTTTCCAGTTTAGTCGATTTTTCATTTTTACCAAATTTTCTCCAATAAATTTCTTTTTTTTAAGGAATTACTGTACTCGCAGCGAACAGGCAATCAAATTTTCCTCGCAAATTCCTTCACCACAAATTTCTTCAACAATTTGCCCCTCAAAAACTATTAAAACTCGATCACAATTCGCAATCAGTTCTTCATTATCGCTTGCATAAAGTAAAACTGAAACACCTTGATTTGATAAATCAGCAATTATTTTATAAAGATTTCTTCTGGTTTCTACGTCAACACCCTTGGTAGGGTCATTAAGCAGTAATATTTTTGGAGAAAGGGATAACCATTTGCCAATTACTACTTTTTGCTGGTTGCCACCGCTGAGATGAGAGACTAATTTTCTTGGATCGGGAGGTATTAGTGATATAGTTTGGATGGTTGTGGTGACTGCTTGATGCAACTCTTTTAAGGGGAGAAGAAACTTTTGCTTTTTTAGTGCGACCTGAGGGTATATAAGGTTTGTGAAAACATTGTGATTGAGAAAGAGCCCTTCCTTTTGACGATCGCCTGGCACTAAAAAAATTCCACGCTTGATTGCTTGTCCAGAGTTTTTTAAAAATACTTCTTGATTATTCATTTTGATTTTCCCAGAGGTTTTTTTCAGATAACCAGATAGGATGAGAAGAATTTCTTCTTGACCTTGGCCATTCAAACCACCTAATCCGACGATTTCTCCCTCTCGAATTTTAAAAGTAACATTATGGAGTTTTTCTTTTTTTGAAAGATTATCCACTTCAAGAACAAATTGATGAGTATCAAAGCTTCGATAAGATCGTTTTTCGTGGATGCTTTTTTCATTTTCTTTTTTTCCGGTAATAAGGGGAATGATCAACCTTTCGTCTCTTGGCTGTTGATGAAAGTCAACTTCACCAACGGTTTTCCCATTGCGGAAAGCAACTAAACGATCGCAGATTTTGGTTATTTCCCAAATCCGATGGGAGATAAAGATTACCGATACCCCGTTGTTTTTTAATTGATTTAGTTTTTCAAATAATATATCAACCTGTCTAAACCCCAGCGAAGCAGTTGGTTCGTCAAGAATTAGAATTTTTGGATGACGAGATAGAGCTTTAACGATTTCTAAGAGTTGTTTGTCTGAAGGTGCCAATTGGGATACTTTGTCATAAAAAGAAATATTTACCTGAAGTTCTTGAAGAGCTTCTTTGGCTCTATTAAGAGCTGCTTCTTTTTTGAGAATTCCTAAGGGGGTGGTGAACTCTCTTCCTAAATTAATATTTTCCCAAACCGTCATTTCCGGTATGAGGCTGAGGTTCTGATGGACCATCGAGATCTCAAGTCTTTCGGCTTCAAGGTGTGATTTTAAGCTAATTTGAGATCCATAAAGGTAGAGCTGACCTGAATCAGGATGTATGAGACCACTGATTATTCGTGCAAAGGTAGTTTTACCGGAACCATTCGCTCCGACTAGGCCACAAATTTCCCCTTGGTTGAGGGTAAAATTAGCGTCAGAAAGAGCTACTACTCCATCAAAACTTTTTTTTAGGTTTCTCGCTTCAAGAATGAAAGACATTGGTTAGATCCAGTATTTACGTTCAGGGCCAGCAAAACCCAGCCCTGAACGTAAATTTATATGTATTGTTACTCAAAGAGAGTATCAAGTTCTTCTTGACTATACCAGGAATTCACGTAATAGGAATCCGCCCAGTCCTTATATTGATCATAAATCTCATCAATATTATTATTATCGACAATTAGATTTGGTTTCGTGTAAATGATGTGACCATTGACTAAGACTTCGTCTTTCAGCTTTTTCCCTTGTAAAAGCCTCAAGCCTATACCCAGGGCATTATTTACATAACCGGGGGGATTAACGATTCCAACGGTATCAAAATCAACAGCGTCTTTCATCTCTTTCCATTTTTTAATGAAAGCTATTTGAGTTTCACCAGTGACCACTGGAATCTCTCTGCCGGCAGCTTCGAAAGCTCGAATAATTCCTAAAGTCATTCCATCTTGGGTAAGAACACCGTCTATTTGGGGGAAAGATGCCAGGAGATCACTCATAACCTGTTGTGCAGCAGCCTGGTCCCAGTTACCATTAGCTTTCGCCAAAAGTTTAATATCAGGGTATTTGGCCAGTACTTTTTCGGCGGAAACGTCTCTTTCGATATTTCCAGGTTGATCGGCAATTCCACTGATGTATACTATATTCCCTTTTCCACCAAGCTTTTCACAAAACCATTCAGTAAGAGGGGCCATCCACCAATCTTGATTCATAAAAACATCAAGAACCTTTTCGTTATCAATAGGCATGTCATAAACAACAACTGTGATCCCTGCTTCTTGAGCTTCTTCCATGACCGGGTTTAATGCTGTTGAAGAATTGGGATT